>JBHELA010000004.1:0-14048 GCA_041859005.1 Ignavibacteria bacterium | reverse complement strand
ATATCTGGAATAACAGTCCTAATGGCAATCCTGACCATATATATATGTTTGATAAGAATTTAGGGTTTATACAAGATGGTTCAAATTATATGCGAAGAACGACTAACGGCGGATTTAACTGGGACTTAGTTTCGGGTGAGTTTTTTACAAGTATAAGATTCCTGGACAGCAATACAGGGTGGAAAGTATATGATAGTATAAAGAAAACTACAAATGGAGGGATAAACTGGGCTACACAAAAAATTCCAAACATTACAAATCAATTTTCAGGCATAACAAAATTTTCGGTTTTAAACAAAGATACTGTCTGGATGGTTGGAGCAAGAAAATATAGGGGAGTGGTATATAAAACTACGAATGGAGGTCTAGACTGGGGATATCAATATCCAGACACAACGTTGCAAATTTATAATTTTGGTTTCATTCAATTTGTAAATTCTAAAGTGGGGTGGATTAATCCAGCAAGTCCTACATCTTTAATGCACACTACAACAGGAGGCAATGACACAACAATTTTTACCAGCATTAATAATACTAATTCTGAAATAACCGATTTCCGATTATTTCAAAATTATCCGAATCCGTTCAATGCAAGAACGGTTGTTGGTTGTCAGTTGTTCCGCCACGGCGGACGCACAGAACGCGCAGTTGTCAGTGTATCGATTAAGGTTTATGATGTGCAGGGACGCGAGGTGCAAACTCTTATACAAGGGAAATTAAATCCGGGAGTTTATGAATATATTTTTAATGGTAGTAACCTTTCAAGCGGGATATATTTCTATTCAATGATTATCGATGGAAAAGTTGTTGACACAAAGAAAATGTTGATGATAAAGTGACGGAAGTCACTTTATCAGAAATCCTCGATAGCGAAGCGTATCGGGTATGTATTTAAAATGATAATCAAAATTACATATATTTAAATGATTAATTTATTCGATAGATTATGAAACATCAAAAAACTCTTTCCCGCATCCTTGATGGATTAATATTGCTTGTATTTATACTTTTCTTTTCGTCCGCCGGTTTTCAGGATAGAAACACGACGGGCTGGTATCAGCAGTGGTTTCCGAATCTGAATGGAAGTACTATTACGGATATTACTTTTCTTGATAGTTTGACGGGGTTTGCGGTGACAAATCCAGGAATAAGTATTTATTGCTACATACTGAAAACATCAAATGGTGGAGATAACTGGGTAATTAATTACACATACAACTCCGGAGCAAACATTAAATTTACAAGAATCCAGTTTGCAGACAATAATACAGGTTATGTCTCAACGAATTTTTATAATTTTTTCAAGACTACAGATAGCGGCTTAACATGGACTGATTATCCAAATGTACCATTTGGTGCGGAAGATATGTCTGTTGTAAATAAAGATTCTATTTTAGTTGTTACCAGTAGAGGCTTAGGCGGCGGCGTCTATCGCTCCACTAACGGCGGTATAAGCTGGCAGTATATCTGGACAAATGGCACAAGCGGAAATCCCGATAAGATTTATATGTACGATAAAAATCTGGGATTCTCATGTACCGGAAATTCTTCAAGTAGTATTTTTTATAGAACAAATGATGGAGGACTCAATTGGTCAAATTTAGGAGATAGCACATTTCGTGGGATCCAGTTCTTTGATTCATTAATAGGTTGGAAGCAAACACGAAGTAGTGTTAAAAAAACAACAAATGGGGGATTGACATGGTCTCGACAAACAACCCCATCTTTTTTCTATACGGGTTTATATGATCTGTCAATTGTTAATAAAGACACTGTATGGTATGTAGGCTCAGCAACCTTAATAAATAATTTTCCGTATGGTGTTATTTGTAAAACAACTAATGGAGGCTTAAACTGGGGATATCAATTACCCGATACTTCAATTAGAATTTCTGAGTATGTTTCTCTTGATTTTATTAATAGAGACAATGGCTGGGCTTATCAGGTTTCTACTGGTGTTCATACAAAAACAGGGGGAAACGACACTACAGTTTATACTGCTATAAATAATAATCTCAGCTCTAAAATTACAGATTATGAATTATTTCAAAACTATCCTAACCCGTTCAACACAAGAACAGTTGTCAGTTGTCAGTTGTCAGTTGTCAGTAATGTATCAATTAATGTTTATGATGTGCAGGGACACGTGGTACAAACTCTTGAACAAGGAAAACTGAATCCGGGAGTTCATAAATATATTTTTAATGGTAATAATCTTTCAAGCGGAATATATTTTTATTCAATGATTACAGACGGGAAAGCAGTTGATACGAAGAGGATGATTTACTTAAAATGAATTAGGCAATTATATTAGAATCATTCAATAAAATATTTTATTTAAAATTTTAATATAAAATTTATGAAAAATTTAAACTCAATCAGAATAAAACTGTTTATTCTAACAGTTACAGTTGCACTGTTTTTAGCTTCACAGTTTACAAGCCCAAGTGCAGGCGAAAAGGGTTTATCAAATACAACAACAAATCCGGTACCTGACAGTCAGTTTATAATAGGGGCATTTCACAACGGAACCGATTTATATTATGATTTTCAGGATAGTTTAAGATTAAATACCTGGCATTATTACACTGCTCCAAGAGATATGGGCTGGCCGGGAACAACCGATGATAATTATAATGGCGACGTATCGGTGTACGGTCAGGGGGTTATGTCAAGAATTGATAATAATAACAACAAAGGAATGCGAACACTAATGGACAGACCCATAATAGAATATTTGGTTGGAGGTCAGCGAATTGATTACGAATGCGAGCAAATCGACTCCAATTACACAATCAATAACCGTTATTGGTTCTATGCATATAGGCATTCATTAAATAACAACATAAACATATACGACATCACAGATAATGACCCGAGATATGGAAACGGCGAGAAAGTTAAGCATTGCTTAACTACACCTCAAAGTGTTATAGATGGTTACGTTTTGATAGATTCAAACTTACGGGCTAACAGAGAAATGTCTTTTATAGGGACGAACGGATGGTTGAGAGATACTACTTACGAATGGTATGTACTCCCAAGAATAAGAATTGATTCTGCTTATGCTGCAGATGTAAATCATAATAGTGATACGGTTTGCAAAATATTAGTGACTGGTTGGAAAGGAAATGTTGAAACTGAATTTGGATTATCTGTTAAGAGTTTTAAACAGTTATCAAATTCAACTTATAATGGTGATTATATGGAGTCATTCTACGATGATAACGTATTATCATATCTTACAATCCCAAAATCCAAACTCATTAATTTCACGGACACAACAAAATCTGTTTTCGATTGGAGCGATACTTGTTTATGCGACATAAAAATCTACTGGTCGGGTAAATGCGATATGTGGATTGACAGAGTGAGGATTGAAAACAGACCGGCGCACGAATATTTAACATTAAAGGATACAATATGGGTTAACAAAGTTAATTCAGAGGTAGAATGGGCTACAACGAATAACTCAAAACCCAATTACATATATTTCGAAGAATGCCAGATGAGCCACTTCCCGGCAATTAAAGCATTAAATGAGCAAATTACTACCTATCCGGGAAGCAATACTGAATTAGTAATATTTCTTAATTACGACCTTTTCAAAGCTCACATTCCGCATAACTGGAAATACAATTTATACACAGATTTTCTAAAGAAATATTTATATGATGATTACGGATTAAGAACAATCGTAATGGGCTCTTATGCTTTAGAAGGATGGGCTGAAGATGAACTACCAAAACAAGATCAATACAGAAATTCATTTCATCCAACAACTCTATGGAGTTTGCCTTATGATGCAGACATCGGAATACTATCAGATACGCTCTCACCCGGCAATTATGACACATGACTTCAGGAACATTTTGATGATCCAGTGCATTTGTCCGGTGTTAATTATTCATACATTAGTAATTTAATGGATAGCTTAAGCCGAAATGGTATGAGAATAATAAACGGAACGCAATCACATCTTTGGTTTAAAGAAGGTCACAAACTAAAAGAGCCATCAAACGAAGAGCTCGAACTTCAGGCAAACCTTGCTCTTACGTATAATGCAAAAGGACTAATCTGGTTTACATATGTAGCCGATAGAACAAATATAGGAAGCTCGTATTATTGCAGAGGAGTAATGGAATACGATTCGCATGTACAAAATCCCGTTCCAAGAAGATTAAACGTTTACGGAAAAAATAAATATCTTAAAGTCTGCCAGATTGATAGCATGCTTGCAAAAAGAGGACCTTATATGATAAGTTTTAACCCCGCCTTGACAAATAATTGTATTTACAGGATTGGGGATGAAAGAAACCAGTTTTTATTTTCCACTTATTTTTCTAATATAATTACATATAAACCCGGTTTAGGCGATCCGCCATGTATTTCGGATAATCCGGGAGGGAGTCTGCCTCCGGGGTTAACGTATGATTGTATAAACGACAGATATTTACAGGCAGCAACTTTTGAAAGAAGTACAGGTGATATAAACAAGTATTTCATGATTGTTAACAGAAGATGCTCGCCGTATATTGACAGCACAACCGAAGATAAACGAGGGGGAAGAAGAAATATAAGAGTAAAGTTTGATGCAAACTCGTCTGAGTTTGCAAACTTCAACAACTGGAAAATTATAGATATAGATTCTAACAAAACTGTTACTGTTTTCGATAAAAGCGGAGGTGCAATATTAGACCTCGGCTGGTATAATCCGGGCCAGGGGAAACTGTACAAAGTAGCCCCCGTCATGCAAGAAGGGGGAACGCTGGTCTGTGATGAGGCAGTATCTCCCTCAACATTTATTTGTAATGGAACGGTTTTCAATAATGGCTATGACATTAAAATATCTCCAAACACAACAATAATTTTTTCAAATAATGCGGGAATAGAGATGAACGGCGGAAGTTTTGAATGCGGGGAGTTTTCTGATGATAGCCAGGTCACCTTTAACGGTACAGATAGTTCAAAAGGAATTATACTTTCTAACTGTTCAAGTGTTGGCATTTACAACACAGCCTTAAACGACCTGAAGAATGACAGTTCAGAAACAGCCGTTTTTATTTCAAATACATATGATATTAACATGAAAGGCTGTGTATTTGATGCAGCAGCAAATTCAGGAGGGGTTAACATATCATTTACCATTGACCCTCTGGATTCGCTTTCTTTAAACATAAGCGAATGCACTTTTCTGATGGGGTCAAGCGGATGTGACGCATTAAGCATATCGTCAAACGGCTCGCCGTCTTCTGCAGTTTTATTAGACTGGTGTACTTTCACGACTTCCAATGACAGCTCTAATGCTTTAAGATTAATAAACGTTACAGGAGGAGCTGTAAAGAACAGCACATTCGTTAATTTTAATACTACGATAAGTGCACTCGGCTCTGCTTTTGACCTGTATAACAATAAAATACTCGGAAAAACAAACTCAACGGGTATATTCTGTGCTGATCAAAGCAATATTAACCTGAAACCGATATCCGGAAATTACCTCGGAGGTTACAACTATATTAAAAACTATGGGACATCTTCAAGCTGTATTAACGTAAATAACTCATTTTTTGATATAAACTACGGAGAAAACGATTTTGACCTTAATGACCTTGATAACTCAAAGTTTCTTACAGGTACATTATACGGTGACCCCTGCGATAACGTTGACGCGACTAAAAACTGCTTTCATGAAGACAGCACGATAAATGTGGATGCAAATCATTCGGTAACATGGTATAATAACAGTGACCCTGTCAGCTTCACATTCACGGATTATAGCTGCGAACTTACACAACTTGAAAACTTCTTTGTACTTCAGTATGAGGGCTATAACGACACGATATACAGAAGCGGAGGAGGAGAGGGAGGAGGATTTAATCCGAACAAGACTTTAAACACAGAAGAAAACACATATAAAAGCTTAAAAGATACCGTAAATATCAACCTCAGGAAGAGAAATTATCAAACAGTAGAAACAAACGCTAAGACTATACTTACACAGTATCCCGACAGCCTTGAAAGCATTGGAATGGTACAGAAACTATACATGGCATCGCTGAACCTTGACAGCACAAAAATAGGATTAACGAAAACATTCCTTGAAAATCTGATATCAAATAATACACAAAACCCAAGCCTCATTAAACGTGCATTTTACTTCATACAGAAGTGCAAGGTGAAACTCGGACAGTATCAGTCTGCACTGGAAGGATTTCAGTATATAATGACACAGAATCCTTATACATACGAAGGTCTTGTCGCATCATGGGATTATGCAGCAACTTATCTTCTTATGGGAACGGGAGGAAGTAATATAGGCGATTATGAACAACAAACAGAAGAACTAAATACTCCTGCTGACACGCTGTTAAACCGTATGTCAAGACGGGATATAAACACTAATAGGAACTCGAACAATTCTACAAACGAAAAGATAACAAAAATATTCTACGAGAAAATAAAGAGCACTACAAAAGATGACAGGTCAAAACAAGAAGAGAAGATAAAGACACTCGAAAAGACGCTGGAATCTTCAAAGAGCACTCCGGAAAAGAACGAAGCCGCAAGAGAGCTTGCAGTAATGAAACAGATAAAGGAAGCAGTAAAGATAAAGAAGCCCAACACTGTCATGAATCATATTCAGATAATGAATGATGACATAAAGAAAGTCTTTGGAGTTGGAAAGCAAAGCTCAAAGGAATCAACGAATAGTCTTATACCTCAGACATATCAGTTATATCAGAACTACCCGAACCCGTTTAACCCCACGACAAAGATAGCCTTCGACATGCCAAAGGATGCAAAGGTAAAACTTGTTATCTACGACATACTCGGAAGAGAAATGAAAACACTCGTTAACAACGAATTCCGTTCAGCAGGAAAATACATCACCGAGTTCAACGGCTTAAACATGGCAAGCGGAATATATTTCGCAAGAATACTCGTAAACGAAGGCAAAGACTTTATGGCAGTTAAGAAGATGGTAATGCTGAAATAAAGATGATAAATTTTAATTTTGTTTAAACTTAAAACAAGTAAATATCATAAACATATAAAAACATGAAGAATTATTTTTACTCTATAAATTTAAAGGCAATAACACAATTAGCTATAATTTTGCTTTTGTTTACCGTCTCTTCTTATTCGCAGACGGGTTGGTTTTCGCAGCCTTTGCCTGTTTCAGGGCAGATTAATGATATGGTTTTTTTTGATGCTAACACCGGAATAATTGCAATGAATTCGACACCACCTTATATTTTAAGAACAACAAACGGGGGAACTAATTGGAATATAGGAACTTCTTTAAGAGTTTACTTCTTAGATAAAATTGATTCTATGGCTGTATATGGCAATGGCAATAATAGTAACAGTACAACTATTTACCGAAGCTACGATAGAGGTTTAACGTGGGACAGCACTGAAATTATATATTATTATGTAATTCAAAGTATATCGTTCTTTGATCGTGATACAGGACTTATTAGCGGGTTTAATGGTGATATTGATGTAATCTGGAAAACAACTAATGGCGGCCGTTCTATGTCTGTCTTTTCGACGCAAACAGGTTTTGGGAGATTATCATTTCTAAAGCCAAAATATAATGGTGAGTATTATGGATTCCATATCTCTTCTTCCTCAGGTTCTTTGTTCAAATCTACCAACAGCGGATTGAACTGGATTAATGTTCCAAATCCTTTGGGTAGTGGAAATTTCAACTCAATATTTTTCGTAAACAAAGATACAGGATGGACATATATAGCGAATAATCCATCAAGATTTATGTTTTCTTCTAATGGAGGTTCCACTTGGGTTACACAGTATATTGATAGTAGTAATAGTTATTCTAAAATTTTATTTGCAAATAAAAGCAAAGGATGGGCCGGAAAAGATGGTTATAGAATTTTTGCAACAAGTAATGGCGGGATTACTTGGGGAACACAAATTATACCAATTTATTATGGTATGCCGTTTCCAAATTCATTTGTTGATAGTTTGCAAGGATGGATTGGTGGGAGTGGTATTAATATAGCCAAGACTACTAATGGCGGAGGTGTTATAACTTATATAGGCATTGATAGTAACAATTCAATTATACCATCATCATATATATTGCATCAGAACTATCCAAATCCTTTTAATCCATCAACAAAAATTAGTTTTTCTATTATAAAAGAAAATTATGTGACATTAAAAATATTTGATATAACAGGAAAAGAAATTTTAATACTTTATAATAATAAATTCCTGCCAGCCGGTAATTACAAAGCAAGGATAGACTTTAATCGCATATATGTTCCAAGCGGAATTTATTTCTGTATTTTAACAGTTTTCGGTAAGAGTAATTCAGCAGTTTTTATAGAAACCAAAAAAATGCTGTACCTTAAATAGTATTAAATGATACTAACTTAAAATAGTGTAATATTAAAATTACTAAAGTTTTTTGAAAGGATATTATAATGTTTAAATTTTTAATTAGATTGACAATAACATTCGCAGTTATGTTATTTTTCATTTTGGAATTAAACAGTCAATCAATCACACCAAGCACGAGAATGAAGAACGGTTTTTATATAGGTGCTAACGGCGGTTTTTTATATTCCGAATATTTTGGGATGTATAAAAAGCTTGGTTACAGAACCAACGCAGAATGGGGGTTTAGCGGTGATTGGCAGACCAATATATATGATGTGAATCGAATATGGGGTGGTTTTTTCGACTCGTTAACTTTTTATTTGCCAAGTGTTACTCAGATGCTTACTAGATGGATTGATTCAATCCAATCACCAAATTCGATATTTTACAGATCATCTAAAATTGACAGACCTTGTTATGGACAGAGAAGTACTTATCAAGTTGAAGATAATGCAACAATGGTATCGCAAAAACCGGGATATGGATATAAATATTCTGATTATAATTTAAGTCGTAACAATATCACAGATTCTTCTAATAAAGTAAAATATTGTGAAGTAAATACTGACACTGGAAAAGGATATGTTGCGTATTGTTTATATGAAAACAATGAACAAACTAACGTTATTACAAGAAGGAATTACGACAATGCGTATTATTCTGACAGAAAAAGAATAGGGGATAATTTTAGATGGTACATTAAACCGAGAATGAGGATAGACTCAGCTTTTGCTAACAACCCGAATAACTGGAATAAAAAAGTTGTTAGGATTGAGATATATAATTATTCGGGAAGAATGTTGGGACCTACTATTGATATAAAAGTTGAAAATTTCTTAGACACAAATTTTTCAAACTATAATGGGAATTACATCGAACTTTTTAATTACAGATACAATCCTCAACCCTACCCCCTTTCTGTTTTAGGTGACTCCTTAGCAACGGATATCATTGACACCTCTGCTTATTACACGCCCCGTGAATTTAGTAATGTTGATTACAGGGTTTACTGGTACGGAGAGGTAAACGTCTGGCTTGATTACGTTCGCCTTGATGACGAATGGGCGCATTTCCTTTTTACAGAAAACGAAACAAGCGAACAAAATAACCCCGCAAATAGATATAAATTCCATAAAAGAATTCGTGAAGAGGTTCAGAACTTAAGTAATCAAAATGGGTTCGGATATTTCTATTTCGATGAATTTTATTATAACAGCATTCCTTGCATTAAAGAGGTCTTAAGATTAATAAAGCAATATAATCCAAATACAGGGATTACTGTATTAAGTCCGCCTGCCGGATATTCGGGTACCGGCCAAGGTGCAGGAATAAAAAACGAACTTACATTATCTGCAATGTACGACACATTAAAACAAGCCGGATTGTTAACTGATTTTGTAGCTACGGACGTTTATACCATATTTGATGATTCTCCAATACCTCCAAACCTCAACAAGCCTGATATTCAAGAATTTCCGGGTACGCTGATGTATAAAAAAGCTTTAAGTGTCGATCAATATGATGATAATTTAAATACCAACATTTTGAGTGATGGTATGAGAAATATTTACAAATTAAATGCTGATGTAATTAAAAAATCGAACTTTAACGCTGTATTTGTTGCTACAATACAAGCACATTCCGTTGAATCTAATTTTCAATATGTGGAATGCAACGATACTCCGAAATATGAACGTAAGAGAGAACCTACAAATGAAGAAATAGGATTACAAGCATATTATGCAATGGCTTACGGTGCAAAACAGATACATTATTTTACATTTTTCTCCGGAAGAGTGAAAAGACCTGACAATAGTTGCCCTGACTATTTTTATGATTGGGGACTGACTTATTTTGATACAATAGGAGGTCAAAATCAAAGACCAAGAGATACAAATTATTACGGACAAAGAAAGTGGGATTACGTAGCAAAACTTGATAGCAATCTAATGAAGATTGGCAGCTTTATGTATCAACAAAATGATTTAAAGTATGACAATACAATAGCGATTGAGGAATCGGAAACACATAATTATATATCCGGATTAAAATCTTATTATCGAGATCAACAAACATTAGAATTTCTTCCAGTAAACGAAGACCCTGCAAACAAAACATACTGGGAAATCGGCTTTTTCGATAAGCAAACCGAACCCATATCAAAGTATTTTTTGGTTTTAAATAAACGATGCGTACCTGAAATTCCCGAAGGGTTTGGCGATATACGTGAGGCAAAACTAATTTTAAATTCTAACCATCTGCAAAATTTTAATAATTGGAAAATTATCAACCCCGTAACGAATGAGTCTGTAACTTTTAATAAGAACAATATGGGGTCAGGAATTTATTTGCCCGGTACTTTCCAACCAGGTGAAGGAAAACTCTTTAAACTCGCCCCCGTTATGACCGAAGGTGGAACATTTGTATGTGATGAGGAAGTAGTACCTTCAACATTTGTGTGCGACAGCACTGTTTTCAATAACGAACATGACTTAAGGCTGTATCAGGGGACCACAATAAAATTTAATCCCAAAGGCAAAATTGTGTTTACCGGAGGAAGTTTTTATTCCGGTATCCAACCTCAGAATTCTTCACCACTCTCGACAGAATTTATCGGTAACAGCTGTGTCTGGGAAGGAATATCATTTACCGGAGGTACAGATATACACATTTCAAATTCAGTATTTAAAAATATAGCTTACGAACCCCCGGGCGGATTGAATGCACAATATCAAAATTGCGCCCTCAGCATTATAAACTGCAACGATATTACAATAAGTAGCAGTCAGTTTTATATGGATTTCAAGTCGGGTGCAATCTATTATCAGTACAACAGTTATGAAAATCCAAGATGGGAAAATGCTTATATAGGCGGGAATACATTTACAATAAGTCAATCGAACACAAACAGCCCGCTTGTAACCTCATTCAGTTCTCTTTCTGCAATAGAAACTCCGATAAGACTGGAGGGCAACTATTTTAACAACATTTCAGGAACGCCGGCAATTGCAACGGCAGTTAACGGAGTCTGCGGAGGAACCATTAAAAATAATAATTTCTATAAATTCTCAGACGGCGTTATAGCAGCAAACTCAAGTATAGATTTGTATAATAACCGGTTTTACTCAAACATTGCCTCCTCAAAATCAGTTCAGGGATTCTCAGAAAGCAATTTAAACATGAGTCCAAACGATGAATATTGCTTAGGGGGATACAACAGAATATATACGATGAATGACGAAAGCAAGAACGTTTATGTTGATAATTCATTCGTTTTTCTTGAAAACGGAGATAATACGTTTAATATATCCGAATACAGCGGTATAGGTGAAAAACCATACCACATATTCGGTACATTCCCTTCTATAAACGAACAGCAATATCCCGCAGCTTACAATTGCTTTAAAATTGACAGCATAGATGCAGAGGCATTCGTTGAAGTAACAGTTAACGGAACGCCAATAGAGTTCAATTTTTACTCCTATAGCTGCAATGCCCTGCTATCCGGCGACTATGAAGTAGTATCCATTGAAGGGCTTGTAAATGATACAATTGCCGTAAAACATACAGGACAAGGGGGAAGTGAAAAAGGTAATGGCGGAAATGGAAATGAATTGCAGGTTTCTCGCTGTAAAATGCTCACGGATTCCATCAATATAAACATTAGAAAGAGGCAACACTCCGTAACAGAGCAAAAATGCATAGAACTATTAAATTTGTTCCCCGATAGCTCATCAAGCATTGATGCATTGAATAAACTCTACCTCTCTTCATTGCTTCAGGACAGCGCCGGAAGTAAAATGGCTCCTTTGAAAGCGTTTTACGAAACCGTAATTCTCAGCAATCCGGGAAAAGAAAAACTCATTAACAGATGCTTCTACCTTATACAAAAATGCAAGGTGTCATTAAAACAATACACATCCGCACTCGAAGGATTTAGCCTTATCATACAGCAGAATCCTTACACTTACGAAGGGCTTGTAGCAAGCTGGGACTTTGCCGCTACTCATCTTCTGGATAGTTTAGGAGGAAGCAGCGGGGGTTTAACCGACAAAACAGATGATAAGCAATTTACTGCATTCGATGTTACAGACAGATATGATTCAACAAAGTTCACGAAAAAACAAAGAAGCGAAATATCGAAATCTGTTAACGATATCCTCGAAAGCAAAAGAATAACCCAAACAGAGAAAATAGAAACACTTCAAAAAAAATCAGACGAAGGAAACAGGGAGGCGGCAAAAGAACTTCATACAATGAAACGACTGAGCGAGACAGTGAAAACCAAAAAACCCGGAAATAATTCAGAACTGCAGGGCATAATACAATCAGACATAAAGAAAGTTTTCAGCAGAGTTGATAATAATACGACTGAATCAGTAAGTATTATTCCTCAGACCTATCAATTATATCAGAACTACCCAAACCCGTTTAATCCAACGACGAAGATAGCTTTCGACCTTCCGAAAGATGCAAAGGTGAAACTTTTAATTTATGATATACTCGGAAGAGAAATGAAGACACTCGTAAACAACGAATTCCGTTCAGCAGGGAAATACATCACTGAGTTCAACGGCTCAAACATGGCAAGCGGAATATACTTCGCAAGAATACTTGTAAACGATGGAAAAGACTTAATTGCAGTTAAGAAGATGATATTAATCAAATGAACCATCGCATTACACCGCTTTTGCTTTACATAATATCGTCAGCGATACGAGAAAACATAACACTTTCAGGCATGTTCAGGGTTGGTTCTCGTATGTTTCTCGGTTGAGATGGCTCTCAGTTGTACTTCAGATTCGGTTGCGGCAGGTCGGGCAGTCATAAACAGTACGGAATTAAATAATTAATATTTTTGAGGACACTTCTTTGACTTGCATTACTCGCGCAAATTTTTAATTTAATAATGAATTTATATAAGACATGAATAATATAAAGAATAAAACGGGAATAATTTTTATGATTGTTGCAGCAGGAATGTTTTTCCTGGCAGCACAGTTTATAAACAACGGCACCAGAGAAACAGATTTTTCAGCTGCTGATTCTTACGGTGTTCCTGACAGTCAGTTTATAATCGGAGCGTTTAATAATGCAAAAGATATTAACTATGAGTATCAGGAAAGGCTGGGATTTAACACCTGGCATGAATATACAGGTCCGTACGGCGGATGGCAAAATGATAATAACGACCATTTCGATAAAAATATCTCTTCATATACGAACACTGTTCAGAAAGTTATTGCGCAGAACAGCAAAAGAAACATGCGTACGATAATGAACAGGCCAATAACAGAATATCTCATAAGCGGTCAGAGAATTGATTACCAGTGCGAAAGCATACCAGCCGACTTTACATCAAATGATTACTGGTTTTATGCATACAACAACTCAGCAATAAAATCGGGCGGGAATGATTATTCAATCACTGATATAAGCGATGAAGAGTACGGCACAGAAACACCGGTTAAATACTGCGACAGAAAAGGAAGCTTTAATGATAACGCAATCCTAATAAATTCCGGAATGCGTGCGAACAGGGAGTTTACGTACATGCAAACGAATGCATGGATGAAGGACAATGCATACAAATGGTATGTAATGCCGAGAATCAGGATTGATAAAAACTTTGCTTC
>JBHELA010000343.1:0-3208 GCA_041859005.1 Ignavibacteria bacterium | reverse complement strand
GTTACAGACCTTGACGCGATACTTTACACGCATCATCACGTTGACCATATATTCGGGCTTGACGACCTGAGGCAGATTAACCAGCGCTACAAGAAGTATGTTGATGTTTACGGGAATGCTATGACGCTCGATGAAATTAAGTTAACCTTCCGATACGCACTGGATGAAAGGCTTCAGAAGTACATGGCTGTTCCGCTGATGAAATTTAATTATCTGGAAAACAAAGAGTTTGATGTAAAGGGCGTGAAGATAATGCCTGTAGAAGTTATGCACGGCAAGATAAAAATATTTGGTTACAGGATTGGGAAGTTTGCATACATCACCGACGCAAGTTATATCCCCGATGCTGAGATGGAAAAGCTGTACGGGCTTGACGTGCTTATACTTAATGCGCTCAGGCATGCCGCACATCCAACACACTTTAATTTGAAAGAGGCAACGGAAATAGCGCTGATGCTGAAACCGAAGAAGGCATATTTTACACATATTACACACGATTTAAATAACGATGAAGTAAACGCTTCATTACCCGAAAACATTAGTCTTGCATACGACGGACTGGAATTCACAACGGAATGATGCTTCCCACCGTAAGCAGCGGGGTATATTATTAATAGATATGTCGTCCCTACGGGACTTTAAAAATATAGGAATCAATAGCTATAAATATTTAGTCCCTACGGGACTTTATAAGATTAAAAACATTAAAAGATTTCGCTGCAAGCAGAGTGGTATTAAACCCAAAGTTAATAAAAGGTTTCCTCATTTCGTTTTATTCAATGTGCAGTGCGTTGCATCCTCTACAACAATGAACGACGATTATACTCAGTATTAATTTATACTTCCCTTTTTTTCCTCGTAAAGATAGCAACGATGGCTGAGGTAACAAGCCCCATTACCGGTGCACCCATAAGTCCCATCATTATGTAATTAGAGTTGTTGAAATAATTTTCCGCATCCTGCTGAGTCATTGCACCCGTGCTGACTGCGTGCTTAATTGCATTTGGAAAATATTCGGGCGTTATTACATACGAGACTATCGACTGCGTAAGTGGAGACAGTATTGTGACAAATAGTGTAATTATCACGCCGCAGAGAAATCCCTGCAGATACGTCATTGAGCCGCCGTAGTATTTCTTTCTTTTATCAAGGAAAGCAAACACATACACTGCTATTGCGGGAATTGCAATAAAGTTTGTAACTATGTGATGCTTATCAATGTTTGCGGAATGGAACCCTGCAAGCTTTTCCAGAACCAGCCAGACGAGCGTCATTGCGGCAAAGATGAGAGCCCATTTTATTTCTATAGAGATTTTTTTCATAGCCTTTAAATTAATTATATAATTGTGTTTAAGATAATACCTTTGTTAATATAATTCAAGAAACTTCTTATGATTAAGCCTGCTGACAGCGAAACTGAATTTTAAATCTTTGCAATACGTTTTAATTGCAAACAACATGAATTGCGGGACAGGACTTTCCTGTTACGGAGGAATTTCAATACTCAGATAAAACATGAAAATACTACTTACAGGTGCAACGGGATATATAGGGCAAAGGCTTCTGCCCATGCTGCTAAATGAAGGACACGAGGTTTACTGCTGTGTCAGGGATAAACTCAGGTTCAACACATCAAAGTATATAAATCAGGACGGTAATTTAAAAGTTATAGAAGCAAACTTTCTTAAACCGGAAACGCTTGAGGCAATTCCCAAGGATATAGACGCCACTTATTACCTTATACATTCTATGTCCGTATCATCGGGCGACTTCGAAACACTTGAGGCAGAATCTGCAGAAAACTTTAAAACGGCAATAATCGGAACGAGTGCAAAGCAGGTAATTTATTTGAGCGGGATTGTAAACGACGAAAAACTTTCAAAGCATCTCAGCTCAAGAATGAACGTTGAAAGAATTCTTTCTTCAGGGTCTTATGCCCTGACAACTCTACGCGCAGGAATCATAGTGGGCTCGGGCAGTGCTTCGTTTGAGATTATACGCGACCTTGTGGAAAAGCTTCCTGTTATGATAACCCCGCGATGGTTAAATACGAAGACTCAGCCAATTGCCATACGCAACGTTGTTGAATACCTGAGCGGTGTACTTGGAAATGAACAAACCTTCAATCAAAGTTATGATATAGGCGGAAAGGATATTCTAACATACAAGGAAATGCTTCTTAAGTTTGCTAAAGTAAGAAACCTTAAACGTAAAATACTTGTCGTGCCTGTGATGACGCCGCGTCTTTCTTCGTACTGGCTTTATTTTGTTACATCTGTCACTTACTCGCTTGCAGTGAACCTTGTAAAAAGTATGAAGGTAGAAGTTATCTGCAAGGAAAACAATCTTCAGGAGCTACTTGGCATAAACCTTATTGATTACGAAACCGCAATCAGAATGGCATTCGACAGGATAGAGCATCACGAAGTTGCATCGAGCTGGACAGATTCACTTTCGACTAATTCTCTACACAAAGGTGTTTCACATTATATAAATGTTCCGACAAACGGATGCTTCACGGACGTAAGAAAACGGAAGTACAACAATCTTGACAGGACTGTTCATAAAATATTCTGTATCGGCGGCGAGAACGGGTGGTACACTGGTGACTGGTTATGGGGAATAAGAGGATTTCTTGACAAGCTCGTAGGCGGTCCCGGACTTCGCAGAGGCAGAAAAGATTCAGAAAATATTTATGCCGGTGAGACTCTCGACTTCTGGAAGGTGCTTCTTGCAAGCCGTGAGGAGAAACGCCTGTTGCTTTACGCAGAGATGAAACTACCCGGAGAAGCGTGGCTTGAATTTAAGATTGATGGGGATTACGTTGTGCAGACTGCAACTTTCCGCCCGCTCGGACTTCTCGGCAGGGCTTACTGGTACAGTGTTTTGCCTTTTCATGGATTTATATTCAACGGTATGCTGAAGAAAATAGCTGAATGATATCGGGCTCTATAACTTCCAGTTTTTCATTTTCTCGTGAAAGAGATAGTCGGTTAAATCATAATGTATGGGTGTAACCGATATATAACCGTCGTCAACTGCTTTTACGTCATACTCACGGGACTTATCTGTTTTATGCATGCTGCCCGTAAGCCAGTAATACTGCCTGTTTGCGGGGTCGTGTCTTATTTCGTAAGTATCATTCCATGATGATTTTCCCTGTTTGGTCAGCAAGGCGCCTTTAACTTTCTTTATCGCGGGAACATTT
>JBHELA010000109.1:0-4436 GCA_041859005.1 Ignavibacteria bacterium | reverse complement strand
GTCCTGAAACGCTTGCAGGTCATCTTAGCTTTTTGCTTTCCTTAAATAATATTCTCTTTTCTTCTTCTGTTAGATTCGCATATCCGTTGGCTCCAAGCTTATCTAATATCGCATCAATCTTTTCATGCGCTTCCTTTTCGTCGCGCCTCATATCATCTTCATACTTACTCTTTGATAAATCTTCGAAATTAGCATCATAAACATTCTTAGGTGGTTCGTACTTAGGAGGCTCCGGTTTCTTTTCGAACATATCTTTAAAGTTACTAAATACGCTGTTATCCTGGCCCTGGTTCTTAAAAAACTTTGGCTTGCCTTTGTTAAGTATAAAATAAACATACAGGAACCCAACCACACCTCCACCAAGATGAGCAATGTGAGCAATTCCTGACTGAGACGACGATGCGACCGCAAAGACTTCAATTAAAATATATATTATAATAAGATATTTTGCTTTTATAGGGAGCATGAAATAAATGTATATATACCTGTTCGGGAATAACATACCGAAGGCAATCAGTACTCCGTATATAGAACCCGAAGCTCCTACTGTCGGTACGTTAGGAGGAATAAAACTTACAAGCGGTGCTAAGAAAGCATTTGCTATACCGGCACCAACCCCGCAAACAGTATAGAATATGAAGAAGGTCTTGGAACCCCACATATTTTCAAGCTCCATCCCGAACATCCACAATGCAAACATATTAAAGAATAGATGCGAGAATCCGCCGTGCATATACATATATGTGAACAACTGCCATGGTCTGAAAAAGGGAGATTCATATGTAAATAAAGCAAAGTTCTTTACGAATAAATCGCCGACAGGAACGCTTCCTGACTTAAGTGTATCAAGAAAGAAAAACTGGAGTATGAAGACTCCTATGTTCGATATCAACAGATATTTAATAACAGGCGGGAACATGCTGAAGCCGCCTCCGCCTCTTCTAAAATTATTCAATGTGTTTGTGTTTTAATTCGTTTTGTGCTTTGTGATAATCCTCTACAGTATCTATTTCAACGCACTCATACTCTGAAACATCTACGCTGTATATACTGTTCCTTGGGTCATTATGAGCTATTATTTCCTCAAAAGTCTTTTCGTAAAATTCGTTAACATTATTTTCCTTTAAAACTTTTCGGTCAAGTATCTTAAACATCTCGTCGCTAAAGCTTTTTGAGAACTTCTCTATACCTATTGATTCCCCAATAGCCTCGTGAATAGGAACATCCTTTGCCATTCTGAGTATTCTGTTGTTACCGTCAACGGTTACTTTAATCTGCTCTTCATCAAGCTTTACCGCTGTGTTAACCGCAGCAGCATTTTCATTCGGGTCAGCAAGCAGTATCTTAATTATGCGTGAATCAAAAAGTATATCGCTGTCAAGCAGGATGAAGCCGTCTTTCACATAGTCCTTTGTCATCCAAAGCGAATAAGAATTATTATTGTTTGCATAATCAGTGTTTGAAAGAAACTTAATGTTTACGCTTGCAAAGTTTTTATTAAGATAATCCTTTATCATATTTTCCCTGTATCCTGTTACAAATATAAAATCATTTATTCCGTTCTTAATGACATTTTCCATAGTGCGGTGAAGAAGATTCTTTCCACATACATCCAGTAAGCATTTTGGAGTAGTATCGGTTAAAGGTCTGAGTCTCTTTGCAACACCAGCCGCTAATATAATTGCCTGCATATAATTATTTGGATAATCCGTTAAGTGTTTTCTTCTGAATAATGTAAAGTATAAGCAGCATTAGATTCCCAAGTGTAAAAGTAACCCAGAGATATATATCAATTCTGTTTAAAAACGCTGCAAGTATCGCTGCTGTTAAATGCGTAGTTGAACCAATCCAGCTCCATGCCCGAAGGAGCATCATATTTTTATTCTTATAAAGCTCGGGAGCGACATTAAGCCTTTCATCTTTCGAGGCTCCGCTCTGCACTGAAATGTACTTTAAGTAAATATTCACAAGAAATTTTTCAGCTATTCTTCCTTTTGACCTTTCAAGAACTTTTTTAAGTCTGGAAAATTCTTCGAATTCATCATCAAGGTTGTTACCTTTATTGTAAACATTTAACATATAAACGTTACGGTAATTATCGAAATACATATTCTGAAATATACGAGATGCTGCTCCTGCGATTGTTATCAGCCACACATAGAGATAATCTCCTGTTGCAACACTTAAGCCAATACCAATACCAAGAAACATAGAAAAGCCCGTTACATAGTCTATGAATCCGTCAATAATTCTTCCGATACCCGTTCCGTTTTTCTTAAGCCTTGCCAGCTGACCGTCCGCACAATCAAGTATGTTGGAAACCATCAAACATATTCCTGCAATCACGAATGACTGCGGTGTTCCGAATGCAAAGAATACACCAGTCAGGATACCAAAGAGCATCGAAAAGGCAGAAATCTGATTAGGTGTTATATTTGTGGAATATATTAATTTTACAAACAGAAATGAAAGAGGGCGATAGAAATATATATCGAGTATTTCCTCAACATCATAACTCTTTAAAGAACTTCTAAACTCTGTGTACCAACTCATGTTTTAATTTACCTGTTATCCTTTTAATGTAATATTTTCTTTTGCTTAAGTTTCTTAAGCTTCTTTTTATATTCTTTTCTTGACTCTGCTATATACTTCTTTTTAACCTGAGCGACAAAATACTCCTGAACGTTGAAATACTCCTTTTCACCTTTATCATTTTCAGGGACTTCTATCTTTGTATAAGTCCCGTCGCTGTTAAGAACACGTGCTTTAACGTTATCTTTCAGGTAGAGTGCAAGAATCTCTTCAAGGTCTTCTATTATCCTTTGATTTTCAATAGGATAAAGCATCTCAACTCTTCTATCGAAGTTTCTTTGCATAATATCAGCACTGCCTGAGTATATAACAGGTTTACCGTTATTGTAGAAATAGTAGATACGGCTATGTTCAAGAAATCTGCCAACGATACTTACTACTCTTATGTTTTCGCTTACACCTTTCATCCCGGGTCTAAGACGACAGATGCCTCTAATTATAAGTTCTATTTTAACACCTGCATTAGAAGCCTGGAAGAGTTTAAATATCAGTTTATCATCAACGAGAGAATTTGCCTTTATTACAATTCTTCCGTTACCGTGTGTTTTATGAGATTCTATTTCGTCATCAATAAACTTAATTAGATATTTACGCATAGTATAAGGCGCTACAAGAAACTTCTTGTACTCTCTCTGCTTTGAGTGCCCTGTTAGATAATTAAACAGGTCGGAAGCGTCCTTACAAAAATCCTCGTTACAAGTAAAAAGTCCTAGGTCTGTATATATCCTTGAAGTTATTGGATTATAGTTTCCTGTACTTAAATGAAGATAGCGAGTCATCTTACCGGCTTCTTTTCTTACAACAAGAAGTAGTTTGCAGTGGGTCTTTAAACCTGAGATACCGTAAACAACGTGTACGCCTGCATTCTCAAGCTTCTTCGCCCAAATTATATTATTCTCTTCGTCGAATCTTGCCTTGAGTTCAACAACGGCAGTGACTTGCTTGCCGTTTTCGGCTGCCTGAATCAGTGACTTAATTATTGGAGAATCACCGCTTGTTCTGTAGAGAATTAACTTGATAGCAAATACATTTTTATCTTCGGCTGCCTGTGCAATAAACTCTGTAACAGAAGAAAAAGAATAAAAGGGATGGTGAAGCATAATATCCCGTTTTCTTATTGCCTTAAAGAAATCATCTTCATCGAGAAAGAAAGATGATATCCTTGGCATGTAACCTTCATCTTTAAGAGTTCTTTTATCTATTTTGTACAGGTACATTAAATCACCGAGATTTAATGGTCCGTCAACTTTATATATTTCAGTGTTATCGAGTTCAAGGTCATCAATAAGAAAGTTCAGTATTTTATCAGGTATCTTTTCTTCTACTTCGAGCCTTACTATAATTCCAAGACGTCTTTTCTTTACTTCTTCCTCTATAAGTGTGAGGAGGTCGCCTGCTTCTTCTTCTTCGAGTTCAAGGTCAGCATTTCTTGTAATACGAAAAGCATAGCAGTCCGTAATCTTCATACCGGGATATAACTTATGAGCATTAGCTTCGATAAGTTCCTCGAGCAGCAGATACTGAGTACTGTTTTCCTTTCCGATAGAAATAAACCTCGGGAAGTTTCCCGGTATCTGCAGGACTGAGACTTTGTCTTCAACAACTTCCGTATCGGGATCATCAAGAACGATAGCAAAAGCAAGTGTTCTATTCACAAGGTTAGGGAAAGGATGAACGTTATCCATTGCAATAGGAGTAAGAACAGGAAATATTTCCTCATCGAAATATTTATCCTGCTTCTTCTTTTCATCGTCATCCAGGTCGCTGTATTTGAATAACTTAATATTATTTTCTTCAAGCTGAGGAACAAGTTCCTGATTGAATAACCTGTACTGCTCCTTAAC
>JBHELA010000063.1:0-5614 GCA_041859005.1 Ignavibacteria bacterium | reverse complement strand
AAAAGACAAACCGTTTATAACTGTAAATTGTGGTGCTATTCCAGAGGGTATAATTGAAAGCGAACTTTTTGGACACCAGAAAGGAGCTTTCACAGGCGCAATCGAGACTCGTTCAGGCTACTTCGAGATGGCAGATAAAGGGACAATATTCCTTGACGAAATTGGAGATATGCCTCTCGCAACTCAGGTGAAAATTCTCAGGGTTCTGGAATCCGGTGAGTACATGAAAGTTGGCGGGAGTAAAAAATTATTCGTAGATGTTAGAGTTATTGCAGCTACTAATAAAAACTTAGAGACAGAAGTAATCAGCAAGAACTTCAGGGAGGACTTATACTTCAGATTAAGGTCAGTTAACATAAATATTCCCCCGCTTCGTGAAAGAAGGTCTGATATTAAGGTTTTATTTGATACCTTTGTTAATGATGTTTGTATAAAGAATAACATAACCTTTGCAGGTATAAGTGAAGATGCACTTGATTATATTTTAAATTATGTTTGGTATGGGAATGTAAGGGAACTTAAGAATTTCTGTGAGAGCATTATTGTATTAAATCCCGGTAAAGTTATAGGGATTGATGATGTGAAGAAGAATCTTCATTTAGTAAATTTTGAGACACGTCCCCTTCCTGCTATCCCTTACGTATCGAGAGATTTAAATGAAAAGGACTTAATAATCAGAGGACTTATTGAATTAAAAACCGATATTCTCGAAGTAAAAGATTTAATCAGAAGTAAGAATTTTGATATTGCTAATAACAAGAATAATGATGACTTTTATATAAGCAAAAGCGAAATTGAGCAAATGAGCGGAGAAGAAATTGAAAAAGAATTGACTAAATATTTGTTAAAACTTTATAAGTGGGATGTAATAAAAGTCTCTGCTAATTTAAGTCAGTCTCAAAGGAGCATTTACAGGAAAATGAAGAAATATAATATTAATAAATACGATATTGACTAGAACAATAAATTACATATTAATTCTATTGTTTACTATTAACTTTATTTCTTGCAGTGTATACAGCTTCAGGGGAAATAATCCTCCTGAAGGTATTAAAACGGTAGCTGTTCCACTTTTTGTAGATAATTCCGGTTATGCTGAAGCAGGTATAAAAGAACGATTCACAGAGCTTTTAAAAAACAGGATTATAAGCGACAACACGCTGAAGTTAGTCGATAAAACTAAAGCTGATGGATTGCTGACATGCACAATAAGCTCTATTCGAGACGAAGCCTTGGTTATCAGCGGATCGGAAAATGTTACAAAACGAAAGGTTACGATATCAGTATCGGTTATATTCGACAACCTGAAGAAGCAAACGAAAATATGGGAAAGAACATATGAAAACTGGGGCGAATACAATTCATCATCAAATTCTTTTTCTGAAAGAGAAGTTGGTATTACTGTAGCTCGTGATAAGATAACAGAAGATATTTTAAACGATATAATCTCAAACTGGTAATATGAAAATTGAAACTATTATTTTACTCACTTATATTGGTTCACTGACATTGTTATTCTTCTTCGCAAGTCATGGTTTTAGTATGATATATCTTTACTTTAAAACATTTAACAAAAGAACTGAAGATATTGACAAGAATGACTTCGTTATAAAGGATTACCCATTTGTTACAATTCAACTTCCTTTATATAATGAGAAATATGTTATCTGTAGACTGATTGATGCCACTCTTCGTATTGACTATCCAAAGGATAAACTTGAAGTTCAGATACTTGACGATTCGACTGATGATACAAAGGATATTATTGAAAATCACATTAAGAAATACAAAGATCAGGGATATATAATAAACCATATACACAGAACTAACAGACAAGGATATAAAGCAGGAGCCTTAAAAGAAGGACTCAAAGTAGCTTTAGGCGAATACGTAGCTATATTCGATGCCGATTTTATCCCGCGTAAAAACTTTCTAAACAGAACAATTCCATACTTCCTTAAAAATGACAAAATAGGATTGGTACAAACTAGATGGGAACATCTAAACAGGGATTATTCAATTTTGACAAAGACGCAAGCTATAGCACTTGATGGGCACTTTGTGATTGAACAAGCGGTCAGAAACAGAGCTGGTTTCTTCATTAACTTTAACGGAACTGGCGGAGTTTGGAGAAAATCCTGTATAGAAGATGCTGGAAACTGGGAAGCAGATACACTTACAGAAGATCTTGATTTATCATACAGAGCTCAAATGAAAGGGTGGGAGTTGAAATATCTTGTCAATTTCACATCTCCTGCTGAACTACCTGCTGACATTAATTCACTTCGATCACAACAGTTTAGATGGACTAAAGGAGCTATTGAGACTGCAAAGAAAATTTACCCAAAGGTTCTTAAGTCCAATCTACCTTTCAGGGAAAAGATTCAATCGTTTATACATTTATGGAGTAACATAGCCTATCCATTTATACTTGTTGCTGCAATATTGAGTCCGCTTATTACTCTAATAAAGGAAACAGGTGAATACGATGATGTCTATAAATTTATGTCTTTCTTTATATTTGCATTTGTAAGCTCAATGATGTTCTATTTATATTCACAGAAAGATATATATCCCGACTGGCAGCAAAGAATAATTTATTTCCCCGTTTTTATGATGGGAAGTATGGGACTTGCAGTAAACAATACCAAAGCTGTCTGGGAAGGCTTAATCAATAAGAAGAGTGAATTTGTAAGAACTCCTAAATATAAGATTATAAATGAAAATGATACAGTACATGATAAGAAATATCATGCGAAGAAAATACCTTTCATTGCTTTTATTGAGGGAATATTATCTATTTATTTGTTTATAGGTGTAGGAATCTCAATTTATTATGCGCAGATTGCTTCGATTCCTTTTCAACTTATGTTTGCATTAGGATTTGGGACTATATCTTTCTTGTCAATAAAACAGGTAGTAAGTCATAACAGAGCAAAACTTAATCGAACAGTCGTCTAATGCTTAATCTTGACAACTATATTGGGTTTCTAAAAGAAAAGTTGGAGGGAAATCCATTCTCACCGGTTCTGATTAAACTTGCAAATTTGTACTTCTTTAACGAGCGATTTGATAATTGTGTTAAGATATGCAATATGATAATTGAACTGTATCCATTATATTTATCTCCGAAAATACTTAAAATCCGCGCATTGATAAGACTTGAGTATTATAATGAGGCGGAAACTGAATTGAACGACATTGAGAATAAAGTACAGAATAAGGATTTAATTGAGTTGCTTCGATCTTCAATTGAGGAGTTTAGGTCCAAACAAACACAGGCAAAGATATTTTATAATGAAATGTTGTCTGATCTCGATAAGTTTGAAGATTATGAAGAGTATTTTAAAGATTTAAGGTTCTGCAAATCGTTACCTGAGAATAACAATCCAGAACTTACTTTTATTGACAGTGAATTCCTTCAAACAATTGAGAATGATACTGAATTCATTAGTTTTAAAGAGGAAATTAAGAGGATGTCACTGGATTTGCATCAAAACAAGAAAGGTGCGAAATCCGAAGAGGAATTAAAGCAAAACAGTATTCCTTCATTAAACAACAAAGACAGTCTGATTGGTAGTGTAAAAATAATAACTGAAACCATTGCAGATGTTCTGGCAAAACAAGGACTGAATAAGGAAGCGTTTGATGCCTATACATTATTGCTTAGAGCAGGACACAGAAATAAGAAGAATATACTGGATAAGATTTCTGAGTTAGAAAGACGAATGTGATTATCAACAAAATCCATCTTCCGGAATAGCCGGATTCACGAATACAATCTTTTCTTTTTCCATAACTACCGAACCCTGCTTAAATCCTTTTCTTTTCTTAACATACTTCTTCTCGGTATATGCTACCGGAATATGTTTCCCTTTTCTTGCTTTACTGTAATATGCTGCAATCTCAGCAGCTTTAAGAATTAATTCTTTTTCTGGTTTCAGGTTTTTATCGAGTAATTTTAAGATGGTATGCGAGCCGCTGAATCCCCTAACGTGAAACCAGTAATCATACTGATTAGTATATTTCATTGTAAGTAGATCATTACTTGCACTGTCTTTTCCTACCCAAACCTCAAACTTATCACTCAGTTTGAATATCCGGAATGGGAGTTTTTCGGCTTCGCTCTTTTTAGTCTCAATATTGTCCATCTTTTTTAGTGTTTTGAGGTTCTCTTCCTTTTCGAGATTATGATGTTTCTTCATTAATGATTCTCTTTCTGATATCAACAACAATAATTTCTTGTTCAGAGATTCAACAGAATTTTTCAGCCCCTTATACTTTGTGTAATACTGATTTGCGTTTTCTTGTGCAGATAGTTTCTGATCCAGCTTAATCCAGTACTGACAATTATTTTCATCAATATACTCATAGGACTCCAATCCGCTTGGAATGTTATAAACATTTGCTAAAAGAACATCACCGAATATTTTAAAGATATGTGAATTTCCGGCTTCCTCGATTGCTTTTTTCAAATTACCTATTTTGTTTTCAATTCTCTTTAAATCAGAATTTACTTTAGATAAAAGACTATTCTTTGCTTCTTTTTTCTCATTTAAAGATTTATACTTTCTGTAATAATTTACGATGAGTGAATTAATATTCCCGTATTCATTCTTTGCATAATTAATGCAGTACGTGAGGTCAATCAAGGAAGGTATTAACAAATCATTGTTTGAATATATATAATACTTACCGGAATTATCAATCTCAGAAATTAACTGCCCAACTATCTTATTATAATCAATATTGGCTTTCTCAGCTTCTGAGAATCTCTTTTCAAGTTCATACTTATAGTATTTACCTAAGTAATTATATTTACGTTTTATGTGCTCTTTAATTGATTCCGGTTCAGATTGAATTGATATCGGGGGTTTATTTATTAGTGATTCAATATTCTTTCCATTAAAATCCGATTTATCTTTGTAAGAGTCTATGATAATTCCATCTTTAACAATAAAAACATTTGATTTATTAGGTATAGCATAAAATACGATTGAATAGCCATCGCTGAGAGATATAATAATTACTCTGTTTTGCTCTATGATGGAAACATTATGAACTGACTTTGATTCAACAGAAGGGAAAATGTTTAATACATTCTTTTTAGGAAGTGATTGGGAATCGTCAATAAATAGGGTCTCAAGATTCTTTTCAAGTACAATCTTAAGGTACTTATACTCCTTTGATTTAAGTATGAGTGTTACAAGGTTCTTTTCAATAATGAGAGAATCTTCAATAGAATGGTTGAATAATTCTTTGTTTAAATATTCCGATTGTGCTTTAAGGATGAAATAATTGTTAATCAAATAAAAACAATTGCCTTATTATCCCTTTTGTAGGGCTTCAGCACCACTGACTATTTCAAGCAGTTCTGTTGTGATTGATTCCTGTCTTGCACGATTGTAATTCAGATTAAGGTCTTTAATTACATCACCTGCGTTATTAGATGCTGTTTCCATAGCTGTCATTCTTGCACCCTGTTCTGATGCATTAGACTCAAGCAGTGCCTTCCAGAACATTATGTTTAATTCTTTGGGAATGAGTTCAAATAATATATTCTTTGAATCGGGTTCGAAGATGAAGTCAATATTTCTAGATTTTGAATCACTTT
>JBHELA010000436.1:0-2986 GCA_041859005.1 Ignavibacteria bacterium | reverse complement strand
ACCTTACGGCAAATATTTTTATAATGCGCTCGAGGAATGTCCTGTTGAGATTATCACTTAAGAAATCGATTCTTATAAAACAAACTGCATTTAAACTATATTTCGATTTAAGTATCTTTAAAGATGAATGAAAATAATAATAGTAAAAACACATCAAACAAAACTTCAGAGGAGGAAGACAAGGAGCTTCAAAAAGTAAATGTTCCAGAGGAACCTATACTGACATCGCTTGATGATGAGCCTTTAATTAATGAAGAAGCCGTTGATGTAGTAACCCCGCTTGAGAATCCAGATCCGAACTTTCCATATTATCACAATGTAGATAAAAGAATTTTTAATAATGCACGTGCTTTAGCCGTAAAGATAATAGTAAGATGCGAAAGGTCGGATGCATATCTTGACAAGCTAATTGACTTTGAGATTAGACACAGCGATTTGAATGACCTTGATAAAGCTTTGCTGAATGAGCTTACGCACGGAGTAATCCGCTGGTTAAGAAGACTTGACTGGTTTCTGAACGGTTTTTACAGAGGTCAATACGAGAAATGTCTTTCGGATGTGAAGAATGCAATGAGAGTTGCTTTATACCAGATACTCTTTTTAAACAAGATACCCTATTCTGCGGCAGTAAATGAAGCAGTAGAATTCATAAAGAAACTCCGCGGAGACAAGCATGCAGGAGTAGTAAACGGACTACTAAGGACTATTATTAGAACACTTGATAATCTTGTTTGGCCAACGAGAGAAATCGATGAAGTTAACTACCTTGGAATAATTCAGTCGCATCCTAACTGGATGGTGAGAAGATGGGTTAAGCGATTTGGTTTTGATGAGGCAGAAAAACTTTGCGAAGCAAATAACCAGAGACCTTCATTAACATTAAGAGTAAATAAGAATAAAATAACTACGGAAGAGTTTGAGAAGTACCTTGAAAGCAAAAACATTCCAAGTAAAAGAGGCAAGTATCTCGATTATTTTTTGAAGGTAAGGATGATGTCGAAAATATATAACGATGAATACTTTCAAAAAGGCTACTTCAACATACAGGATGAAAGTGCGGGACTGATGTCAGAACTGCTTAGTCCGAAAGAAGATGATTTGATACTCGATGTTTGTGCAGCACCTGGAGGCAAAAGCTCACACATATCAGAATTAATGAATGGACGGGGACGAATATTATCAATAGATAAATACCTGACAAAAGTAGATATAATGAAAAAGAATTTTGAAAGGCTGGATATGAAAAACGTTTTAGCATTTCATGAAGATATTATGCTACCAAAGACAGAGATGTTAAGGGAGAAGATTATAGGAAAGGTAGATAAAGTATTAGTTGATGCACCATGTACGGGTTTTGGGGTTATCTCAAAGAAACCAGACATTAAATGGAAACGGGAAAGCGGAGATATTTTAAAACTGCAAGAAATACAACTGGAAATTCTTGATAAAGCCTCTGAATATGTAAAAGACGGTGGTGTATTGGTTTACAGTACTTGTACGACAGAACCTGAGGAAAATGAGATGGTGATAGAAAAATTCTTAGAGAAACACACGGACTTTGAAGTTGAAAATGCACTAAATTATGTGAACGAAGAAGTTGTCAATGAGAAGGGTTTCATTGAAGTATTTCCTCACATAAATTCAATTGACGGTGCATTCGGAGCAAGGCTGGTCAGGAAATAATTTACTACAAATAAAAAAGCCCTTGCATTACAAGGGCTTTTTAAATTTTATAACAGTCTAAAAACTATTTTGTTATTCTTGTATATTCAATTCTTCTATTCTTCTGCATATTTTCCGGAGATGTATTTGGAACTAACGGTTTATTAAAACTATAACCAACTGTAGTTAATCTAGTTTGATCAATCCCATTATTCGTTAACCATTGTTTAACAGATTTTGCTCTGTTTTCAGAAAGTGTCTGATTGAATTTAGCTGTACCTCTTGAATCGCAATGACCACCTATTTCATATCTTTCTGTCGGATGGGATTTCAAGTATACAAGGGCATTATTAAGAACAGGCAGGCTTTTCGGCAATATTTCCGCGCTACTGGTTTTAAATTGAATACCTTCAAGAATACCTTTTTCTTCCATAACAAATTTCTTACAATCTTTCCATTTATTGTATTCATCTTGAGCAGCGATTAATTGCTTATCAAGATCAGCTGACTTGAGTTTTAATTTTTCGATATCGCTGTTTAACAGGGATAGAGTCCCAATTAAAGATGCTTTTTGTTTATTAAGTGCATCTATTTCCTGCTGGACAGCAGGATCATATTCATCGCAACATTCACCGTCCTGAGCCAGAGAAACCGATGAAAAAACTCCTCCCAAAAACAATATTGCTAAAAACAGTTGAAATAAACGTTTCATAGTATTATAATTTAAGTTTTTGATTTATTATATGTAAATATAAATTTTTTCTTTAAAACTTTCAACTGCTAAATTATTTATTTTTCTTCGTAAAAATCACCGAGTTTAAACCTGGCATTAACCAAGGCTGTGACGACGCCAAGCGTACCATCAACGCCTCTTGTAATTCTAATAGAAGGACCAATTGCAAAACTACTGTTAGCAAATGACTCACCAATATTTGCGACATAGGCTTCGATTAAGAACTGCCAGTTCCTGGAAGGGCTGTTAAAAGTATAATCCATTCTCACATCGAATACGGAACCAGCAAACCTAAGTTCGCGTCCCAGATAACCTACATGAAATTCTCCAAGATACTGACCGAAATATATTTTGGCCCGAGAAGAGCCAAAAGTTCTGATAGGATACCTAAATTCCCAGTTGAAATAGCTTTGATTAGTTATAACAAGGTTCGGCATATAGCTGCCTTGTTGTAAAGTATCATATCTATTTTTTACTTTAATTGGTGGGTCATAGCCACTACTACTATCAATAACAGCAAAATAGCCTACTTCTAAGAAATTACCAAAAGGAATAACGTAACTCGCCTGAATACCGATAAGAGGGGCAAAA
>JBHELA010000387.1:0-2669 GCA_041859005.1 Ignavibacteria bacterium | reverse complement strand
ATGCCTTATTTCCCTGCCCTTTATTTCCCTTAGTGATAAAATATTGATTCCAATGTTTTATTGTACCGCCGACTTCTACGGGTTCGAAAAAGATTTCCTCACATCCGTTTCAAACAAAATAATAAACTCCGTTAAAGGCGTTAATCGTGTCGTTTACGACATCAGCTCAAAACCCCCCGCAACAATAGAATGGGAATAATATAAATGAAATATAGTATTTCCACTATATTTCTAAAAAACAAAACGGTGTGTTTTCAGGTATAAATTTCCTCTCAAAAGGTGGTCTCTGATTGGCTCCTAATTGGCTTCTAATTAGCCTTTGATTGGTCTCTTTTTTTTTGTCGTTAACATAGTCACGTGACTATCTACTATAAACAACAAAACCCGCATCTCTGATACGGGTTTTTTAACATTAAAATTATTCAAAAATCATTTGAGCATTAACATTTTGCGTGTCTCCGTAAAATTATCTGAAGACAATGTGTAAAAATATATTCCACTTGGAATGTTAATTCCGTTATCATCTGTACCGTTAAAATTAACATTGTATCTTCCTGACGTTTGATTTTCATTTACCAAAGTCCTGACTATTTTTCCGTTAACATCATAAATCCGCAATAATACAAAACCTGATTTAGATATACTGTAACTAATTACTGTGTTAGGATTGAATGGATTTGGAAAGTTTTGAAATAGTTCATAATCACTCAGAGTTATTCCTGCTTCATTGACTCCTATTGAGTTAGGACTCTTATTGAATCTCCAAATCTTCCCCTCTAATGCTGATGAAATAATGTATAATTCATTGTATTGGTCTATTCCGAAGGAAGTCAGATAAATAGATTTTTGTGTGAGAAGGGAGTCCGAAGCAACAACTCCATTATTATACCTTAACATCCAGATCCTTCCTGAACAGTAATCTCCATATATATAAGCGCCTCTAAGTTCAGGTCTCCTTCCCCCTCTGTACACATACCCGCCCGTAATTGAACAATCACCTGTTGCGTGGTTGTACGCCTTTATTGGTAATCTTTTCCCTGAAGTATCACAGCCAATTGGGGGATTAAAGCATACAAATCCTTCCATTACTTTCCAGCCGTAGTTCTTGCCGATTTCCAATATATCAATTTCTTCCCAGCTTGTTTCACCAACATCTCCAATGTATATATACCCGGTTTGATTATCCTGACTGAACTTCCATGGATTTCTAAAACCCCAAGCATATATCTCTTCTCTTCCTGATGAAGGATTATTATAAAAAGGATTTGTTGGGGGTATTACATACCTTTTAGATGGAGTTGTATCATTTACATTAATCCTGAGCATTTTCCCAAGCAGTGACTGAAGGTTCTGCGCGTTATTATATGGATCTGCTGAGGCACCACCATCACCCAAACCGATGTATAAATATCCGTCTTGACCGAACATTACAGTTCCTCCATTGTGGTTATAAAAAGGCTGTATGATTTCGAGTATTTTATACTCGCTCATAGAATCTATTTTGTTTGAATTACCTGGTAAAACTCGAAACCTTGAAACAATAGTTCTGAAAGGTGAACCTGCTGTGTAGTTTATATAAATATATCCGTTTGAATTATAGTCGGGATGAAACGCAAGCCCTAGTAAGCCCTCCTCTCCGTTTGAGGATGATATTCTATTAGAGACATTTAGAAATGTCTTCATCTGAGTTACCTGAACATTCGAATCATTTGGAAACACGTATATCATACCTGTTTGAGAAACTACAAATATCCTGTTGGAACCGTCTCCTGAATGATTAAGGTGCAATGCCTTATTGAATGTCAGATTCGGAAAAGCTTCGACAAGCGATATATCAGGATTTTGAGCTCGTGCGTATCCGAAAACTAAAATATAAAACAGTACAATAAGTTTCGTTTTCATTTTCGGGGTTTTAATTTCTATATAATACAGCGTTGCAAAATTGAATACAATGCAAGAAAAACACTTTGTTTTAATGACTTACTTTAGTTGATTCAAATTAATTAGTTACACTTTGCAAGAATAAAAATATCATTTAAAAGAATTAAATAATAATTATATAGAAAAGGGGCTTCATTTTAAGTTAGCCCCTTCGGTATTATTATCTATTTTTTGGAATTTAAATTTTCTCGTGTGCTTATCTTCTATTACATATACACCATAAACTCAGCACTAAGCAATCATGCATTGTATAATGTTAAAGCTTCAATTTTTATCGTTATTTGATCATTAACATTTTTCTTGTCTCTGAAAAATTCTCTGATGATAATGTATAAAAATAAATTCCACTCGGAATATTTATTCCGTTATCATCTGTACCGTTAAAATTAACATTGTATCTTCCCGATGATTGTGAATTGTTAACTAAGGTTCTTACCTGTTTCCCGTTTACATCAAAGACCTGCAGTTTAACAAGTCCGGTTTTCGGAATGTAATAACTTATCATCGTGCTTGGATTAAACGGATTCGGGTAGTTCTGAAATAAATTATATCCCTCAGGCTGTATTTCATTCTCTCCTATTCCTGTTGCAAGTGGACTTTTGTTAAACCTCCATATTTTTCCCGATGCAGCAGAAGCAATTACATAAAGTTCATTGTACTGGTCAACTCCGAATGATGTTAATGCAATCGACTTCTGAGTCAATAACGAATCTGAAGTTACTACACCA
>JBHELA010000281.1:0-3323 GCA_041859005.1 Ignavibacteria bacterium | reverse complement strand
TTTGCAATCGATCCGTCAACATCTGATACGATAAGCTTAATTTTTTTAAGTCTATCGCTTAATTTGTCATTGAGCATTAAAACGAATTTATTAATTTATTATGGAGAATTCTTATAAAGTGTTAATTTAGCTATTTTTATTAACTTTTGAAATCTAAAACTACCATTGAAATCAACGATTTTAAATCTTCAAGCAGGAAAAAACAGCATAAATACCCGTTTTATTACATTCAGAAATTAATATTTTTTTAATATATTGATACATGGAACACAAAGACCTTAAAATTGCTGCAGGAAGAATACTGATATCTGCACCTCATTTATCGGATTTCTTTTCGAGAACCGTGATAGTAATGACAGAATATAACGAGAACGGTTCTCTTGGTTTTGTAATAAACAGACCTGTTGAGGGAAAACTAAATGAGTTAATTGAAGACTTTCCCGAATTTGATGCAAGAGTTATGCTGGGCGGTCCTGTGGAGACTGATATCGTTAATTTCATACATAGAGCCGGCGATTTAATCGATGGAGGTCTTGAGATTTGTAAAGGTATTTTCTGGGGTGGTAATTTTGAAACCGTAAAACTGCTTGCTGATACTAAGATACTGAATCCCCGGGATTTTATTTTCTTTCTCGGATATTCAGGCTGGAGTGCGGGTCAGCTTGACGGTGAGCTGAAAGAAAATACATGGATAGTAACTAAATCGGAAGCCGACCTGATTTTCGATACTGAACCCGATAAAATCTGGGCTGAAACACTTAAAAGAATGGGAGGCGAGTATAATACAATAGCCAGCTTCCCTGTTGACCCATCTGTTAATTAATTTTAGCTTAATAAAAATAATCTAACTCAAATCTTTTAAGTATTATTTGTATATTAATAAAATATAAATCTTATAACATTTAATGGAAGTCTTTTTACATTCAGCATCAATTGCTTTTATAACGCTGTTCCCGCTCGTTAATCCTGTAGGAGGAGTGCCGCTATTCTGTTCATTAACCGCTGACAGTGATGAAGCGTACCGCAGGCAGATGTCACTTAAAACAGCGATAAGCGTCGTTGCGATACTGATAGTATTTCTTTTTATGGGTAAACTTCTGCTTGAATTTTTTGGTATTAATCTGGCAGTTCTTAAAGTCGCAGGAGGTTTAATAGTAGCGCATACCGCATGGGAAATGGTCACAAATAAAAGTAAACTGTCAAATGATGAGACTCGGGAACTTAATGCAAAACAGGATATTTCATTCACACCAATGGCAATGCCTGTCCTTAGCGGTCCCGGCTCTATCGGTGCTGCTATCGGATTAACATCGGCAAAATCTATAACGTCGTACGATTACTACCTCGGATTTTCATTAGGAATTATTTTAATCGGTATAATCGTTTATGTTTTGCTGATTCTTTCCACAAAACTGTTTAAGATTCTCGGGAATACAGGTATTGGAGTGCTTAGCAGAATAATGGGATTTTTTATACTCGCAATAGCAGTACAGCTTATATATGAGGGTATTATATCTCTTAAGTTGCTCTAGTTTCTGAGTTCAAACTACCCGAGTTCAAACGTTGTAATACCGAATACATTATTAACGGGTATTTCCGGAATGCACTTATTATACATTCTCACCGTTTCAAATACTTTTTCCATACACCTTTTTTCGCAAATATTAACAGCTGACTGATTAACCGAGGGAACGTCAAGATAAAACTTTTCTCCATCAGGTATTGATTTCAATAGGTCGGTTATTATTTCTTCTGCCGAAAACTCATCATCAGAAAATACAGGTCCAATCTTATAACCGCTGTAACATTTCCTTATAACTCCGTATCCTGTTACTTTATTTCCGTGCATTTTAACTTTTACGGATTTTGCGTTATTAAACCATACTTTTAAAAAACTTCTTCTGTCAGAAAGGAAATGTTTATTATCGAACTTATTTAGTTCATCAAATAAATTATCATTATAGTTAATTGCTTTTTCTGAGACTGATTCGATATTATTTATCCCTTCGTATCTGATGTTGTTGTACGCCAGCTTAAAACCTGCTCTTTCGTAATTCTTCTGTTGGGCAAGTACACCGTCTAATCCAATATTTGTATCACCGGCATACTCGAGCGCTTTGTTCCATATTTTTATTCCATATCCAAGATTTCTATATTCATTCTTGACAATATAAAACCCCAGAAAAGAGAAACTGTCATCATATTTCACGCATGATATCGTTGCTATAGGATTGTTATCTAGAAAACCTATAATAAATCCCTGATTATCCGCTTCCCAAAATGCTATACCATCTTTGACTCCCGGATTCCAGCCCTCTTTTCTTGCATAATTCAAAAATATACTAATTTCGGAAATTTCTGCATTTCTGATTACATAACCGCTGTTCATTTTTCTTAATATATTAAATATTGATGAATTTGTATAAATATCCTGATTTTGCTATTTAATATCTATTTACTAAGGTTTTAAAATCTTAATTTTTATTTGCAGGGGATTGATATATGTTTTGAAATTAAGGTCAAAAATTGTTATATTGAATGTTTTATAAATCATAATATCGAAAAATGTTTGCAATCGTTGATATAAAAGGCTCACAATACAAGGTTCAGGAAAAACAGACTTTATTCATACCTAAGGTAACAGGCGAAAAAGGTGCGAAAGTTAATTTTGACAAAGTTCTTATATTTTCACCCGATGCTAAAGCTATCGAAGTCGGTACTCCCGTATTGAATCATAACATTGAAGCTACAATTTTAGACCATGTGAAAGATGAGAAGATAATCGTGTTCAAGAAGAAGAGAAGAAAAGGTTACAAGGTTAGAAAAGGACACAAACAGCAGTACACAAAAGTACAAATTGACAAAATAAATTAATAAATTATATAAGTTATGGCACATAAAAAAGGATTAGGCAGCTCTAAAAACGGCCGCGATTCAAATTCACAGAGACTCGGTGTAAAGAAGTTCGGCGGAGAAGTTGTTAAAGCAGGTAACATTCTCGTCAGGCAAAGAGGAACAAAATTCATTCCCGGGAAGAACGTTGGTCTTGGAAAGGATTATACAATCTTTGCATTGATTGACGGCAAAGTGAAGTTTACAGATAAACAGGGAAGAAAAATTCTTAACGTACTACCGGTTGAATAAGAGCAATTTGTTTTTATACATAAAAAAGCCCGTTCACAACGGGCTTTTTTGTTATGTTATATTTAATCTTAACTTACTACTTTTAACATCGACTTTACATCGTTCGCCGACTTATCAAGCGCAGCTTTCTCCTCGTCTGTAAGCTTCAACGGAACGATTTCTTCCATCCCCTGTGCACC
>JBHELA010000172.1:0-3227 GCA_041859005.1 Ignavibacteria bacterium | reverse complement strand
CCAAAGCACCAAAGAAAAGAAGAATAAAAACTTTCACCACTAAGGCACTAAGATCACTAAGATAATTATTATTAAAAGAACTTATATATTTATTACTAAAAATAAGAGCACTAAGATAAATAATTAATGACTGTTTTTATTTATTATGCTTCGTTTAATACGCTCATTTCCTCTTCAGTTCTTTCCCTCATGAACAATGCACCTGCAAAGCACTTCTGGGCGCAGATTGAACAGCCTATACATTTTGACGCATCGGTAACAGGGACTTTTCTGCTATCGAGTTCAATTGCAAGGTACGGGCAGCGCTCGCAGTTGCCGCAGTGCTCACAAAGTTCTTTGTTGACTGCAGAGATTTTCTTAACAGGTGTTAGCTCCATGAATCCTGTGATAGGATTCGGGAATGCGTAACCGATAAGTTCGCCGACGGAGTTCAAGCCGCGTTCTTTGAGCAAATAACTAAGACCCGAATTGAGGTCATTGATTATTCCGTAACCGTATTTCATAACAATAGTGCAGAACTGTACTGTCTTTGCACCGAGTGCAAGAAAGTCTGCAGCTGCTTTATAGTCCATCGGTCCGCCGTTACCCGAGACTGTTATGCCATGACGCGCAACATTTGCAAGTGTAAGATTGCTGATTGGAATAACACCTTCTCCCGAAAGACCTATAACAACACCTTCTTCCCAGTTTTCCTTGCTGCCTTTTCTGAATGAAAGAGCAGGAAAAGTGTTAGCAAGAGTAACGCCTGCTTTTTTACCGGGGTACTTATCAAAGACTTCCTTGATAGCAGACATGATAGGATAAATAGATGTAACTGCTGCTGTAAGCTTGAACAGTTTTGGGATTTCAGGATTGCTTATCTGCATAACCCAGTCAATAATCTTTGCTGTCAGCTCTGCATCCTGAGAGACTATATCGCCTTTAGTGCCGTCGCCGCCCTGCGGACAGGATAGACTATACTCGATTCCCATGACGCCTGAAGATTCAAGCTTCGTTGTATTCGACTGCCACACTTTCATATCTTCTTCGTCGTTACCGGTTACAGGTCCGCCCGTTGAAGCGAGAGTAAGCCTGTCAGGGTATTCTGCAATGAGCTTCTTAATTTCTTCGCATACACGGTTGAGCGGATGACCCGAGACGTTATCGCAGTTTCCGTAAGTTGATTGTGTAACTGCAAACATGTACTCAGCAGGAATATGAATATCAACGTTATCGAATGCAGTCTTCATAACGCCGCCTGCCCATCCTGCTTCGTAAGCTTTCTTCATCTGTTCATACCCGTCGCTCGGCGGAGCAGCAGAAAGCAGAAACGGTGAAATAATTTTTCTTCCGAAGAAATCAGATTCAAGAGATACAGGAATTAAATCTTTGCCTGCAAGCTGAACACGGCTCTTTACATTCTTTTTGATTACAGGTTTTGGAGTATTGAATATGTAAGCATCAACCTGAGCGGCTGTATTCTTTCCTGCAGCGACTGCTTCCACGACTGTGGTTGGTCCGTTAACCATATCGCCTGCGAAGAACAGACCTTTCTTCCTTGCCGGTTTTATGGATGACTTACTGCCAACAGATATTACCACAACATCAAACTTTCTGGTTTGCGGGTTTGCATTCTTATCGGGCTTCATCTTTGCAGGATGAAACTTCTCGCCCTTTGGCAATAAAACTTTTAAAGTCTTAAGAGATTTTATTTTCTTAACCTTACCTTTTGAAGCACCATTAACAGAATCAACTTTTGTTCTGCCCGTGATTTCAATTCCGTATTCAAGAATAAGGTCGCGTTCATGCTTTGTGAGCGGCATTTCATTAAACTTCTCGAGGCATATCAGCTCTACGTTCAGGGCACCGCGCAGTTTTGCAGTTACGGCAACGTCAACGGCTATTGCACCCCAGCCAACGACGGCAACGCTCATTCCCTTTACATTCAGTGACTTATGGTTTTCAAGATATTCAATCCAGTGATAAGCAAAGTCCTCGCCTTTTATGTTTAATCGGTTTTCTACATCGAGACCTGAACTAACGATTACTGTGTCATATTCAGAGAGAAGCTCTTCGGGCTGAACAACGGCTGCATTATATATGAAGTTTATATCGCCGAGCTGTTTAAGAAAATCTATATCAGAATAAAGTACACTTTTATCGAGACGGATTTCAGGAATAAGATTGCACATACCTCCGGGCTTTTTATCCTTTTCAAATAAATCAACCTGATAACCTTTTTGAGCAAGCACAGAACATGCACCGAGTCCTGCGGGACCCGAGCCGACGACTGCAATCTTTTTGCCGTTTGGCTGAGCGAGTTTGAAATCGGGCATCATATTTATTTCTTTTGCCTTCTTAATAATCGTAGCCTGAACGGGAGGAATGTTAACTGCATTATCGAACGTCTTATGCACGCATGCTTTCATGCAGTGGTAATCGGGGCAAACGTATCCGCATATACCGCCGAGGGGGTTACTGCCCATGATAATTGCAGCAGAGCGCTGAAAATCCTGAGGCAAGCCCCTTTTGGCAGCCATAATAAAACCAGCAGGAGAACAGTTAACGGGACACGCTTCTTTGCAAGGTTTTTCCTCGCAGAATTCGCATCGGGAAAACTCTGACCTGAGCTGAGCATCAGTCAAGAAATTTTGCATAAATGAGTTTAATTTATATAAGTTACAATTATATAAACTGATTTTAAATGCAAAAACCTTAAGGTGAAGTGATTAAAAACTAATCTTTACCTGAATCTTAATTAACCTTATAAATATCTATTTATAAATTATTTCTTTTCAAGAAGCTTGTTAAATAGCGTAAAATACATAAACCTGTAAACATCGGTATTATCAACAACACCATTTACAAGGCCTGCGTTTAGACCTGCAGCTCTGCAGACAACGCCACCAGATACATCATAATAGGTTGACCAGCATATAGCAAACGGAAAACTTTTGCCTTCCTTATCGGGTGCAGAATAAAACGGCATTGAAGCCGTGCCGTCACGACCGTCAATCGGAGACCCGTTTGACATTCTTTCAGGAAGTTTCGAATCAGGAACAAGCTCTTCCTCCGGTATTCCCATTAATGATAGACCTCCTGCATTGCTGTCAGAGGCAGTAATAAGCATTAAATCGGGATTCTTTGAAATAAGACCGAGAATGTATTCAATGGTGTCATCCGCTCTTTTAAGCGAAAGCAAAGCACCCTGGGAATTATTCGAGTTTGAAAAATTATCAGAGCCCTCT
>JBHELA010000104.1:0-18293 GCA_041859005.1 Ignavibacteria bacterium | reverse complement strand
AATGAATTAATGAAATTCCTGAACGCATCGTCAAGGTTAAGCGTGTAAATAAGGTCGTTTCTTATGACATCAACTCCCCCTCCGAATTCATATTTTATTTTGCCTGCTAATAATACAGACCTGTTACCGAGTGATATTTTCCTGAAAGCATACTGCGAGCTGAAACCAAAACCCAGCAGCGCACCTATTGCCTTAAGGCTGTCACGCTGTCCGGGTGAAAGTCCTTCTCTGTCAATAAGCGGGTCGAGTATATCCCCTTCAAACTGATTGTCGCCGCTGTTTCTGTACCATGATAAAGTTGTCTTGGAAATAAACCTTGGATTTGGATTAAAATGCCAGCCGAGGGAAAGCACGTTATTTGTCGTTACGTCATTCACTGCCACAGAATCAGGATTCGACCTTTCTGTACCCGGTACTATATCAACTCCGTCCTTTGAAAATATTCCGTTTACTAAAAACCTGTGCTTATCAAAAGGTCCGAATGCAAATTTAAACTGCACGTCCTGAAAAGCAGGAAATGAAGAGTTGTCAGTAATGAGTCCTGCATTCCTCGCAAACGGTCCGAGAATTAAATCATAATAAGTTCTTCTTGCTGAAACTATCCATGAGCCCGGAATTTTCAACGGATTTCTTCCCTGAACGACTACGTTAGCATTTGCAATGTTAACATTCGCAAGTAAACTAAAAGGTCTGTCTGTAATTCCCTCTTTATTTGTTACGTCAAGCACAGCCGAAAGCCTGTCGCCGTACTTTGCCGGAAATCCGCCTGTTATCAGGTTTATATCGCTAAGCGTTTCGGGATTGAACATGCTGACGAGTCCGTAAAGCCTGTACGGATTGAAGATTTCCACTTCATCCATGATAATCAGATTCTGGTCGGGACCCGAGCCTCGAACAATAAGCTGCGACGTGAAATCATTCGGTGCTGTTACACCCGGTAATGATTTTAAAGAGCGCATAACATCTTCCAGTCCTCCGGGTAATACTTTTATGTTTGAAGGCGAAACATTGAACCAGCTTGTTCTTAAATCGCTCTGGCTCTGCTTTTGTCCGAATACTTCTATTTCATCAGTGCTGAATAATTTTTCTGTAAGCGTTATGTTTATTGTTACGTCCGATTTACCCGTTAGGTCAACATCGTCCTTTTCGAAAATACCGTAACCCTCAAGGTTTGCATTCAGCTTATAAATCCCCTTCGGTGCGCTAATTGTGTATTCACCCGAAGTATTTGATTTTCCCCTGAATATTTCAAAAGTATCCTCATTTAAAATTGAAACTGTTACATCTGAAAGTTTTTTATCTTTAGCATTTGTTACTGTACCTTTTAATGTAGTTGAGCCGGTGTCAGATTGAGCGAAAACGTTTCCCGTAAACACGATGCTCAGAATAAAGACACATATTATCTTATAAAGTTTATTCATAAATAATTCATATTAATGTATATACATACAAACGAATATTCGCTCACTTAAGTTTCAGATGACACGCCGTTAAATGTCCGTTTTCTGTATGAGTTTCAGGATACTTTACACTGCAGATTTCCATAGCTTCCTTGCATCGGGTTACATAATAACAGCCCTTTGGTTTATTAGCTGCTGAGGGTATTTCGCCTTTTACTTCTGAACTGATTTTCTTTTTCCCGACATCAGGAACGGCATCCATGAGTGCTTTGGTGTAAGGATGGGAATAATTTCTGAAGAGTTCTTCCGTTTCGGCATGCTCTACGATTCTGCCGAGATACATGACCGCAACCGAATCCGAGACATGCCTAACGACAGAAAGATTATGAGAAATAAAAAGATACGTTAAATTAAATTCCTTCTGAAGATCATTCAGCAGGTTAAGAATCTGCGACTGAATCGATACGTCGAGTGCAGACACCGGCTCATCGCATACAATAAACTCGGGCTCTACCGCAAGTGCCCTCGCTATTGCAATACGCTGTCTCTGCCCGCCTGAAAATTCATGAGGGTATTTATTCACTGCCCTCGAACTAAGCCCTGCCTTATCGAGAAGCTTGCTGACATAAACCGAAACTTCCCTGCCCTTTCGTATTTTGTGAAACTTCACAACTTCATTCAGAATACCACCGACTGACATTCGTGGATTGAGTGTTGAATACGGGTCCTGAAAAACTATCTGCATCTTCTTTCTGTACGGAATAAAATCTTTTTCCGAAATGCTTAGTATGTCTTTGCCGTCGTAAAGAATACTCCCCTCATCCGAATCAATCAATCTTAGTATGCATCTTCCGATTGTAGATTTCCCGCATCCCGATTCCCCTACCAGTCCAAGCGTTTTACCCTTTTGTATAGTCAAGGAAACATCATCAACCGCCGTCAGGATATTCTTCGGTTTCCCTATCAGCTTCCTCTCTGCAAACCTCTTAGTCAAATTTCTTATTTCAATCAGATTATTAATCATTAAATAAATTAGCAATAATAAACCTCTCAAACAATTATATTAATAATGGAACGATGGTTCACACGGATTTAGCGGATGCTCGCGGATAAATATTAAATATGTATCCCTTAGCAATAATATAGCTTCCTCTGCGCTCTCTGCGTGTTGAAAGTCCGCCTCGGCGGACGAACCTTGCGGATAAGAGTTTTTTGTGTGCTATTTGTTATTTATAAGCGGTGAAAATCAATTAAAATAAAAAGGCGGACTATCATCCGCCTTTTTATTATCTTTAAGTTTTTCTATCAACTAATAACTATCAACTTTCGACTAATCTTACTTAATAAGAACCAATTTCTTTGTCATGATGTAATCCGCACCTGAAGACTTTGTCATAATCCTGTAGAAGTAAGTACCGCTTGAAAGGTCAGATGCATTGAACTGAACGGTATAATATCCCGCAGGCCTTGAATCATTCACAAGTGTTTTCACTTCTCTGCCCGTTATGTCATAAAGTTTAATGCTCACCTTGCTATTGAGCGGCAGTGCAAAGTCAATCTTCGTGACGGGGTTAAACGGATTCGGATAGTTCTGGCTAATATCAAACTTGGTCGGTAAGCCAATTTCCACGACATTAGAAAGAGCATGGTATACAAAGTTACCGTTGTTGTCAATTTGCTTCAGGCGGTAGTTGTACTTTCCGCTGTTTAGCTTATTGTCTTCAAACATGTAGTTAACAGGTGAATTCGAATTTCCTTTACCCGGAATATACCCAATCTTTTTGAATTCTAAATTCTGACTTCTTACTTCTGCTCTTTCAACATCAAATCCGGCATTATTCATTTCAGATTCAGTAATCCAGTTTAGTTTAACATCCCGATTGATTACAGATGATGTAAAAGATGACAACTGAACAGGCAGTGGATTATCTACATTGCCTCCAAGTGTGAAATCAGAAAATCCTGTTAATCCGCACCATGTGACTAATGGAGGATAGCTGCTGATGTTAGTTGGTACTCCTAAATCTACCCAGCCGCTGCTGGAATTATTTCTTTTTATAAGATGGACAGTAGTTATATCATTAATACCCACAACACCTGTTAAGTCAAGAGTCAGACAATACGTTCCTGTAGCTGTTCCTGCGGATACAGTACCTGACCAGTATTTTGAAAGCATATTCTGCAGTGATCCGGGAGGAGACCCGCCCGGTGTTGTTTCAATTAAATCGATGTTCAAATTAAACGGTGACTCAGGTGCAAATGTGTATTGCAATGTAACATTAGTTCCTGTAAATCCTAAAGGGGCTGTACCTGATACAGTTTGTGAGAATGAGACTGCAGGTATTTGTCTTACTTCAACATTATCAACAAAAAGGTCGTTATCTGCATTTGAGACAGTTGATTCACCATAGAATCCAATCTTCACATTACCTGAATAAGCAGCCAGAGATATTGTTATAATTTGACCATCAAAGGAAATGTTGTTATAAACATTTGCAGAACCTGCATTATCCCAAAGACTAAGAGTATTTGCTGATGACCAGGTTGCTCCATTATCGGTTGAAATGACTACTGCGAATTTATCATCGGTTCCGGTTAAGTCAGGCGGTGTGGTAGAATTCACTGTTGTTAATGCTAAATTAAATTTAAGCTGGTAGTCAATCGAACCGTCACCGAGTTGTATTGTAGGTGTCACAAGCCAGTATTTAATCGTAGTACCATAAATGTTTAACTTTGCACACTTATTAACAGCAGCTAACACGTTTCTCCAGTCTCCTTCTGCCCATCCCAAAGTTGTAGTGGTAGGAGTAGTTGGAATTGCAAGAAGCCTCACAAATCTTCTCCATAAATTGGGATGAAATACTCCCGATGAGAATGTCTGAGTATATGGCGGTGTGAGATAATTATTGATTGCATTACCGGTTAAAGCAACGTTATGTACAGCGTCTGTGAGATTATCTGTAATTGTCAAATTAGCAGTTTTTGCACCGACAGAATTTGGCATGAATTTAACCTGTACTGTAGCAGTCTGGTTTTCGCCTAAATTTATCGGATATACATTTGCATCTGTTAAGACAAACTGATTTGCATTAGTACCGGTTAATGCAATATTACCATTTCCAATTGTTATTGTACCTATGCCGGTATTCTGGATAGTAAATGTCTGGTTTGCAGATTCCTGACCTGAAACAATATCTCCATAATCCTTGCTGGCTGGCGTAATTGAAAAGATAGGAGTTGTTGGAATTACTGCTAAACTAAAATCATCAAAGCCTATGAATTTTGGAACATCGCTTGCATTTATCCGAACAGCAAACGTATAAATGCCGGTTGCCGGAGGCACGAAGGTTCTTTTTACTTCAGCGTATGTTGAGCTGCTGGTTACTTCTGATGTTATGAAGGAAATACCAAGTTGTGTTGCTCCTGTTGATGTCTGTGCTGTATTATAAAATACATCACCAGTCCATCCACTATAACCATCTCCCGCAAACCAGAATGAAAAATCATAAGATATACCTTCTGTCAGCTGAAATTTGGGGGTCCAGATAAACTCATTTGTTGCTAAATCGGTATTTGTTATATAATAAGGCGTTGATCGGGGATCATTGAAAACATTATAAGACGCATCAGAGGAGTACCAGCCCCCGCTTTGTTCAAACCATCCTGACGGGAAATTCGATGTCCCTACCGGTGGAGTCAAGGCATCAAAATTTTCTGTCCAGGGGAATGATGAAATTGGTGTAACAGTCGAAAAAGTTAAATCATTTCCATATCCTGTTCCGTTTGAATTAATAGCATAAGCTCTTATGTGATATAATTGACCCTGTGTTAATCCGTTTAGAATCCTTTCATAAGTCCCTGAGGGAGCACCGGAAACAGAAACTTTAGTACCCGTAATATCAGGGTTAAGAGAAGTTCCGTAGCATACGCCATATTCAGTTATTGCCGCGCCCCCGTTTGAAGAAACATTTCCACCTGTATAAGCAGACGTATAAGTAATTTTTGTTGCAGAAGTAGTAGTAAGAATAGGAGGTCCGTAAGTTGTAGCATTCCTTAAAATACCAGGTGAATATGTACTTCCATCATAAGAAAATGCTTTATAATAATACGCAGTTCCTGGTAGTAAAGAAGTATGTGCTTGCGGAGAAGAAGTTCCATTATATAATAAATATGCTCCGGCAAATGGATCACCCGGATTCGAAGGTGGTGCTCCGGATGGTGCTGAAAACGAATTTGCAGTATTATAAGCAATCACAACATTATTTGAAGCACCATTAACGTCAAAAGTCAAATTAATTTGACTTGTACCGGATGTAGCAGCAGAAAAAGAATTAGGGTCGTCAATAGACCTTATACCGGCAAATTCATCGGCACCAACATCCGGTGCAGTACCAGAACCTGTATAACCCGGTTCACCCTGCCTCCAATTATCATCATAGTCTTTGTCAACAGCAATTGGTGTTGTTATGCTTATACCTCCTGATTCAAAAGAATTCGGTGTTGCTGGATTTATATGTAAATCGTAAGGTGCGGTTGAAATATTAACAAATGGAGGCAACTGGGAAAAAGACCCGGCGTCTTTTGTTGAAACAAATGATTTATATTCACCTATAGTCGCTTTTGATGTTACTCCATCATAGAAAATTAACCGATTAGTACCCGGATTGCCTGCATAAAAACAATTTTTATCAGAGGTTGATGCATAATAAGATGCATTATATGCATCTGACCATCTATGAGCAACAGTAAAACCACCCGTACCTGGTGTAGAAACGTTTACAATAATATTATTTCTAAAATCACCTATGTTAGGCGGAGATTCTTGTTTGAAAATGCCAGATGTTCCAAACGTTGTTGAAGTACTTGCTGCATTCAGAAAGACAGTGTTGTTATATAAATTTGAAATTGTTCCTGGTCCACCAATACCACCTCTAAGATATATACCAATAATAGCATTAGTTCCTGAAGCATTAGGTGCTTTTAAATCAGATATATAATTATTGTACATGTTTAACGTAATAGGAAGATATGATATGCCTCCAATATATGCACCATAAACTATACCTGACGCAGTAGTTGATGATAAATTATAAATTTTATTTTTATAAATATTAAGCGGAAGGCTATGTTCTGCTTCACATCCAATAACTGTTCCGCCGGCTGATGATAAATTATAAATATTATTCCCATAAACCGATATTACAGCGTGATGACTACTAATACTAAGTCCATAAACAGATCCTGTAGATGTATTTGTCAAATCATGAATGTTGTTGTTATAATAACTTTCGGGTGCATCTGAACTACTGCTTAAATCGTAACCATATATCGATCCGTCACCTGCATTAGAATTATTATAAATATTATTATTATAAAATTTAATATTACCAGCTTGCATTCTTGAACAAAACATTGTCCCACCATAAATGTAGGTTTTTCTATTACCATATATATTATTCGAATAAACATTACACGGATTATTATCGGTGCCAGCAGATTGATAAATACCATGAAAATGTCCCGAACTTCCTAAAGTATTTGAGGAGACAGTATTCCAATTAATATTCGTAGTTGCAGCATTTGCTCCATTTTCAATACCTGTGAAAAAACTATGATCATTTTCTAAATTGCAGCCTGTAATTATATTATTATAGATATTAACAGTATTAGTTACTCCATTACTTCCCATAGCATTAAATATTCCGTATAACGTGCCACTATACGAGCCGTATGTATTTGTAAGAGTAATGATATTAGCATAAATATCAACATTTGAGTTAGTACCAGATGAAGAACATATACCATAGACATCTTTAGTAGCACCGTTTACAGAAGAATTAATGTTATTATTGGCAATTTTTAATCCATTTTGAAAAATTGCATAAATTGCTCTTATAATAACAGTACTTCCTCCAAGATTACTTATTGTATTACCTGATGTGACACCGATTTCATTGTTTTGATCAAATAAAGTATAAGGAGATGATGCCGCATAACCGCTTAATGAAAAAGCACCATAGACATTTGAAATTGTATTTCCATTAAATTTACAATTGTTATGAGCATCGGATATATCAGTGATTACCAAAGAAGTAGTTGCAGTTGCAATATGATTACCTAAATAGATACCAATTGCCGCAGTATTAGCTTTATTTAATGTAACATTACAATTCTGAATATCCACATATTGACATCCATCAAAAGGAGTAGTATTGCTTCTTTTTAACAAAGCAAATCCCCATTCCATTTGCATTACTGCTGTTGTATTTGACGCATTTTCCTGTACAGTAATATTATTAATAGTCACATAATCTGTTCCCAGAATTTTCCATATTCCGTCTGTCGTACCTGTTCCGGGTGTAAAAGCAGTAATCAGCGGATTCACACCAACAAGGGTTTTAGTAAAAGTTATATTTTTATTTGCTGTTGTAGCCGAGTTTAAAGATTCACTGCCTAATAAATATCCACCCGCAGGAGCTGTTTCCGTGCCACCCGCAGCTAAAGAGAATGTTACGGGACCTGTCATTGACGTAACGCTGTTTAAAGCAGTAATAGCGTCAGCAAGCGAAGTGTAACTTGCTGAAAGATTTGGTGTTGTATTAGTGGGATTATCTATTGTTACAGCAATTTGCGGCATTGCAGCTTGTGCAAAGACAATTATCAAAAAAGCCGGAACGAAGAGAAAATGGAAAAACTTTTTCATAAGATAACTATTTAATTAGTTAATAAAATTATTTTTGAATAATTGCCTTAACTTTTGAAACATTATTCAATTTAAAGTTAAATTATATTTAATAAGTATATTATTTATAAAGGAAGATTGTATTGCGATACATCTTTTGGGGATGTAACAATTTAAAATCATAGTAAACCCTTGTTTAATATTCACAATAATAATGAAGTAGATGGTGTAATATAATAAATTGTTTGTTTTCAGTAAATACAAATACGTGAACCGTGACTTACGAAGAACAAGAAAGCACACTGATTAGATATGAAAGAATAAGTTTGACACTGATTTATACATAATATAACTTAATGGTAAAAATTTATACAAACAAAAAGGCGGACTTTCATCCGCCTTTTTATTGTCTTTAAGCTTTTCTCTCAACTAATAACTATCAACTTTCGATTAATCTTACTTAATAAGCACCAATTTCTTTGTCATGATATAATCCGTACCTGAAGACTTCGTCATTATCCTGTAGAAGTAAGTACCGCTTGAAAGGTCAGATGCATTGAACTGAACAGTGTAATAACCCGCAGTCCTTGAATCATTCACAAGTGTTTTCACTTCTCTGCCCGTGATGTCATAAAGTTTAATGCTCACCTTGCTATCGAGCGGCAGTGCAAAATCAATCTTTGTGACGGGATTAAACGGATTCGGATAGTTCTGGCTAATGTCGAATTTAGTCGGAATTCCTACTTCCACAGTATTTGAAAGATTGAAAAACGTAAAGTTACCGTTGTTGTCAATCTGCTTTAAGCGGTAGTTAAACTTGCCCGCATCAAGTTTCTTATCTTCAAACGTATAGTTAACAGGTGAATTCGAATTTCCTTTACCCGGAATATATCCAATCTTTTTAAATTCTAAATTCTGACTTCTGACTTCTGCTCGTTCAACATCAAACCCGGCGTTGTTAAACTCGCTTTCTGTTATCCAGTTTAGTTTAACATTTCTATTGTTTATAGAAGATGTAAATGATGTCAGATTAACAGGTAGCGGAGTGTCCACATCTCCAAGTCCAAACCACGAAAATCCTGTCAAACCATAAATAGTTATAGAATTGTTTACTATATCGATTTGAAATTGACCCGGACCGTTTCCTTCAGAAAGGTATGGCTGCCATGTTGTACCATTGTCCGTGCTTTTTGCAGGATGCAGTTTGTTCTCCGCAATTCCATCCAGCTGACCTTCGTCATAATAGAGAGTCATATCATAAATGTATCCTATTCCGCCGGTCGGAGATATATCCCAGTACATGAAAGCCTTTGGAACACTTCCGGCTCCTGCCGGCTGAGAACCGGAATAGTAAGTAAATAAAACCGATGTTGGAACTAAACCGCCTGCGCCCCAGAAAATTGAACCCACGGTTCTGCCTGTATTAGTATATGATGTTGTTGTGTATTCTACAGGTACGCCGCTTGGATCAGAATTCGGAGGCGTTGTAGAAGTTGTAAATTCATCCGAACCGATACAAGCAGGTTCGCCCGGCGTTGTGCTTCTTATACCCGTCAAGCTGTAATCATCTGCCTGACCTGTTAATGCTATTCCCTTTCCTTTGACGTTCCAGCACGCTGTATTATTATTTTTAATATTAAGATTGCCGATTGTCACATCTGTAAATAAATCTGTATATATAATTCCGGAAGCAACTGAACCGTACGAGCTAATGTCACTTTTTCCGGTTACCCAAGCAGAAAAATTTTCTGCGGTACCGGAACCTGATGTTCCCCTGTCCATAAAGTTTTCAGCAGTAATCCCGGTTCCGACATAAAGATTATTTGAGACAGAAAATGCTCCCGTTCCATTAGATTGGTCTCCGCAAGCAAAATGGTTTACACTGCCCCCCGTTCTATTATTGAAAAAGATATTATTCTTAGCTGAAAATATCGTTGTAGTATTTGAACATCGTTGAAACGCCCAGGTTGCAGAACCTGTTGCGGTTCCTCCTAAATAGACGCTGTTATAATACAAAGTAATTGTATTATCATTGAATGAGTTATCACGTATTCCATATATCGTTTGGCTTGAATTGGATGACGGGATTAATACAATCTGGTTATTTGCTATTGTAATAACACTCGACAAATCAAATCCAACCAAATTAATGCCAAACCAAGTGCCGTTTGAACCTGAAACTGAAGTTTGATAAATTTTATTTCTTGATATATTTGTTTCATACGTATTTGCAATATTTATTCCCGTAAAATCAGCGCTGGTGTTCATATCCCGAATCGTATTTTGCGAAATAGTATTGGTTCCCAGACTATTAAATGTAATACCAGAAATGTTGGTTATTCTTGCCGCACCCTGATAAATAGTATTTCCGGAGATTGTCCAGTTTTCATTTCCTGTTGAAGTGCAATATAATCCGGAAGTTAAAAAGTTGAACATCTCATTATTTGAAAGGATAGTGCCCTTGTTAGTAATCGTTGCCGAGAACCCCTGAGAATAAACAAGGTTTGCCGGGACACCTGCACCATCACTTCTATCCCTGATTTGATTATCTGTAATTGTGTTATTCAAATTCCCTGTTGATGTTCCCACAGAAAGAAAAACAACTCCATTTGACACAGAAGTAGAAGCTCCTTCAATAACCGAATTACGAATAATATTATTCGAAGCATCGTTCAAAAGAGTTATTGTCGGATTAGAAGTATTCGTATTTCTGAGAGTTAAATAGCGACCCGAGCCCCCAAATCGTCCGTCAATAATAACCCTGTCAGCACCATTTAATCTAAAAATTCCGTTAGCAACATTACCTGAAATCGTTCTCATAGTTGCGGCGTCCGGCTGTATAGTTAAAGTAAATCTCCCTGCATCATCTTCAGACCATTGATCAATAGAGTTTGTTCCGGGTTCAGTAATATCAGATGTGATATTTACGTTTATATTTCCAGTTACAACACCAGAATTCAATGCTGAAAACAGACCTCCAGGACCGGTCAGTGTAGTATATGTTTCTGAAGAGCCAACATTAATTGTGCCTTCGTAAGCAGCAGTGATATTGTAAGAATCCAGTGTTGTTGATTTTCCGTTTATACTCTGAACAGGAGGATTACCGCTTGCAGTTGCTCCTTTAGGAAGTGACGAAAAATTATTGGCATCGTCCTGAGCAACAATAAAATATTGAATAACATCTCCTATTACGACACCGGTTCCGCCGTGTAAGATCCCATAATCAATCCCAAAGCTATAAAGACTTGGACCCGTGCCGACAACGTATTTCCAACCGTTATCACCCGATGTATTACCCACAAATGCATCGTTATCAGTTGACTTTTTATAGTAAAGTCGAGGAGCATTTGCACCTCCTGATACACCTATATTATCGGTAATGGTTGCAAAATTCGTAAGTACTCTGTTGGATGTTGAACCGTTGCCGAGTGCCGTGTAGCTTATAGTCGGCGGGAAGATATCAGAACCACCCACAAAATTACCCGCATCTGCACCAATATCAACGGGAGTTAAACCCGAGCGTGTCTGCCCGTCAAAATCCTCTGTTATTGATGCTATGTTCGTGCCGCTGGCCTCGATTGGCGTAGGACTCTGCACATGCAGGTTAGGAATTACAGATGTGGGATCAATGTAATTTGGATCTCCATTACCGCTGTTATTATCCTGACCTGTTGCGGTTCTCCATGCCGAAATATTCAGAACATCTATTGAGTTAAAGAAACCCAATATGCCTCCGGTACCTGTTGCCTGATATAAATTATAATTAATGTTTAAACCTGCAGGATTTGGAAGGGTACCAGCTACTCTTACAGCATAATGCTTTCCACCGGTGGTACTGTTTGACCTTCCATTCACAAAAATATTATTCTGATAGGACCTGGAATTAAAAGTTACAGTGCTATGGAATGCATATGTATTTCCTGTTTGAGTTCCTACTTCCGTACCGCCAATATAAACACTGTTAAAGTACATTCTATTAACGGAACTCCCGTCAAAAAGTCCGGTTATCTGGATTCCGGTAGTTAGAGCTGTTCCTGAAGCATCATAACCGAGACGAATCATGTTATTCTGAACATTTGTATATCCGTGTGTGAAATTGATACCGCGCATATCCGCAGCTGCACTTGTAGAGACTATATTCAGTCCATAAATAAAGTTTCTCGACACAACATTAGTTCCGCTTGTTGGACCGGCGAAATGAATGCCCGTAACACAAACAGCGGAAGTAGAGTGATTATTGCTTAATCCATAAATAGTGTTTTGTGATAAAGTCTGCCCGGCTGATATTTCTGCTGTATGCGATATGCCTATGACTGATGCTAAAGAATTTGTTCCGGTATTTGCCGAGTTACTCGTAAGATTTCTAACGGTGTTGCCAGTTGTTGTAAAAGCTCCGTCTGAACTTCCCTGTAAAAGAATTCCTACGATTTGTACGGAAGATCCAAGCCCAGAATAACTCAAATTAGCAACAGTGTTATTTGTTGTATTGTTTACCACTGTAGTTGAAGCGGAGAAGATACCGAATAAAGAACCATATACTACGTTAGAAGAAATGCTATTTGCAGTGGTAGTGCTACCGATTGTATTACCAGAAATCGTGCTCGTGAACGTACCCTTCATGCTGATTCCACGCAAACTCAGCGTGCCTGACGAAGAGCTGAAAGCAGCTATTCCACCAATAGTGTTATTTAAAATATTAATTGACCCTTCTAATAAACCAGATGTGCCCGTTCCTGCATTAATACCGGAAAATACAGCATCAGTTGAATGTGTCGATTGTGTAAAAGTGACGCTGTTGGTTGAAGATTGGCTTCCGAGTGTATTGCCGGTTACATTGATACTGCCTGTAACAGCTGAAATTAAAGACTGTGCCGATGAAGAACTGGAAGTAGTAATAGCAATATTTTGAATTGTATTACCCTGCAACGTTGTTGGAGTAATGAAACCAACGGAAAGTTGTATTGCTCTGTATACAAGATAATCGGTTGTACTAAAAGTCATTGCCGTTCCGCCGCACAAAGCTGCGGTACCGCCAATATAATTCCCACTGATGAGTGTATTGTTTACAGTACTGCTGGAAATAAGTATTGCGTTATGAGTTGGTTCTCCGTTAGTAAAAATTCTTCGAGTTTCAGTTTGATAAAAGCTGTTTCCCGAAATAGTCCAATCCATATTGTATTCATTTATATAAATACCAACTCCTGCATTTAAGCTAGAAGTAGAATTATAGAAATTAAAAATATTACAATTGGATATAGTGATGCCGCTATTATAATGAGTAGTTGTTGTGCCGGTTCCCGAGCTATATATCCCATTTGACGGAGTTGTGGCGCCATCCCGAATATCACAATTATCAATTGTGTTGTTATCATTTCCGAAGGTACCTGTAGTTGTTTTAAAAACAATAGTTCCGCTTGAATAATTTATATTAACACTTTTTACAGTACAGTATTTTATCGTGTTTGAATTTGCATCATTAATAAATTGAACAGCATATCCTGTTATATTTGTATTCTCAATTATCAAATCTTTTAAGATGCCTGTACCGCCTACTCTTCCGTCAAAAATAACATTCTTGCTTCCGTTTAAATTTATAGTACCCGTCGCACTTGAGGATGTTATTGATAACCCTGTGACACTCGGATAAATTGTTACTGTATAGCTTGCTACTGCACTTGCTGAAGGTCCTGCAATCGGGAATGCTCCATCAGTAGTAGTATATGTTGTATTAAGTACTAAATTAAGATTTCCGGATAAACCGCTATTATTAATTGCAGTGAATGCATCGGATAATGTTGCATAATCCGGTGTATTAGTACCTGTTCCCACGAATTTTGTTCCGCTTAATGAACCAGCAGGAGTTGCCTGATTTCCTGTTAATTCACCCGATGGTGCTGTCCCTTCATTATATGCAGCAACTTTAAAATAGTAAGTTGTACCAAAATTAAGATCTGCAATTACACTATTATATGCAGATCCTGTACCTGCTGTTGTAGTTGAATTTACTGTAGTTGTAACTACATTTGTTGTAAATCCTGCATCAGTTGCTCTTGTTAGAATAAAATAGGTCTCTGTCGCAGAGTTATCTACCCAGTTTACTGTCATTCCAGTGCCTGTTACCGAAGTGAATGTAATATTAATAGGTGTTGCAGGAGATGTAGATTGAGGAGTGAAAGAATAAGTTTGTCCGGTAGCTGGTTTTGTTGATAAAATAGTTGTTTCAGAAGTAGTACTTGCGGTAGCACTGACACCCGTATTAACAAGAGAAACAAAGTTTCCTGAACCAGTTCCAACAGCAGTCATACCTATAGAAGCAGAGCCGGAAACAACTGCAGCTGCTTCCTGCCTATAAATAAAATCAATTTTGCCACTTCCTTCATATAATAGAACTTGAAATGAAATAACTGCACCGGGAGCATTGTAATTCCATTCATTGTTTAGATATTCAATAGTGAAGATTCTTGATCCTGCTATTCCTGTAGTTGTGTATGTAACATTAGAGGAAGAGACAATATCATTATCATCCCAAAGCGGAGCTAATATTGGTCTTGTACCTCCGGAAGATAATGCATTAGTAAAAGCATAAAATGATACGGTTTGCCCAAAAGAAAGCCAACCATTTGTAACAGCCGATATTGTAGTATATGGAACACCCATATAATAGAAAGTAAATCCTATCGGAATATTATTTATTGCGCCTTCATCAGTTGTTCCGGTCAAAGTTCCTGTGGTACCTCCGACTAAAGGTGTAAACGAACCGCTTGCGGCACTAAAAGTATAATTAGCTATATTTTGGGAATTCGCACTTCCGGAAATAAATAACACTATGAGAATTAAAAATAATAAAGTAAATAATTTTTTCATAAGAATTATAATTAATTAGCGTATAATACCATTTTTCATAAATCACCAATGTTAATAAAATTTGAAATAATATTAATTTATAATATATATAACATTCAAAGAGTTTCTTATTTGTTGCGTTATTTATTTATAAAGATAGAAAGTATTGCAAGATATCTTTTTGTGTTCTATCTATATAAAATCAAAGAATCCCTTTGTATAATAATCTTAATAATGATGAAGTAGATGATGAAATATAATAAATTCTTTTTATTCAGTAAATACAAATATTATTTTTTCTAAATGATAGATAATTCACATATTTAATTTAAGAAGTGGAAGATGATGCTAAACGAAAATCAAATCTGACAGAGCAAGAGCACACACTGATTAGATATGAAAGAATATGATTTACACTGATTCAAATGAACTGTATATATCTCTATGTACTCTGTGTTTCTTCTCGGTGGGCGAGTCATAGATTCGCCGCGGAGTTTGTCTCAAAACTTAAATTTTGTAACAAAAGCAAATAAAAAACATTGAAAACGGGGTTAGATCCCCGCCAAAAACACGCGGGGATGACAGCGGGGTGGGTTTTGAGACGAACTCCACGGCGAATGGTTAAGTCTTTTCTTTGTTTTGCAGCCCTTGTTACACTGTGACCTATGAGGTGAAAGTTTTCCTTTTTCGACTAAAAATATCTTTATTTCATTATTCACTAAAAAAACTTATATTTATGTTTTATCAAAATCCATTTATATGAGACAAAGATTTACAACCATATTTCTGGTGAGTAATGATAATGCCGAAACTAAGTTCTATACCGTCAAAACAAAGCATGTTGAGAAACTTAAATCTTACGCTAAAACGACTGCAATAGCGCTTTCTGTGCTGCTTCTGTCGCTTATATCGCTTGTAGTTCTTCTGAAGGTTGCTAACAATGAAATTTCAAAACTTAACAACAATGTTCTTTCATTGAAAAACGACCTCAAGATGCTTGACTCGATGGAAATTAAGAAGAAGGTTAACGACATCGACCGGAATATAAACAACATCAACAAATACCTGATTGAACGCGGAGTATTCCGTTCTGAAAATTCAGGCGGACCCGCTGATAATGAGAATCCCGATATAAGGATTTATGAGTTTTATCTCGATAAAACCGAAAGTATCTTGAGTACGATTAAGAATGTTCCGATAGGTGTACCGCTTGTAGGTGAGCATAAATCATTTTTCGGTTACCGTTCAAATCCTTTCAGCGGAAGGGGTTCAGAGTTTCATAAAGGTCTCGACATTAAAGGCGAAATCGGCGACCCTGTTAAATGCACTGCAGGAGGCAAGGTTACGATGGCTGATTATGACGGAGGCTACGGTAAATGCGTCGTAATCGACCATGGGAACGGACTTTCAACAAGGTTCGGACATCTTTCAGATTATAATACTAAAGCAGGCGATGTAGTGAATGCGGGAGATGTTATAGGTTACGTAGGTTCAACAGGCCGTTCGACAGGACCGCATCTGCATTATGAGATTCGTTATAAGGATAGTGAATTTTTAAACCCACAGGATTTTTTAAACATTAAACAATAATATTATGTTCGGGAAAAAAGAATCGGAAAAACCGGTAGAAACTTATTCAGCACCGTCAAGAGTTCCAAGTACGCAAATCCGTACTCTAATCAGTGAAGGCTGCAAATTCGAGGGAAATTTATTTTCTCCGGGCACTACAAAGATAGACGGTATTGTAAGGGGCAATCTGACAGGTGAAAGCGGTCTGATTATAGGGGAAAAAGGTTCTATCGAAGGTGATATAATGTCAATCGATGTTACGATTTACGGCATAGTAAAAGGCAACGTTAAAGCCGATAAACTTGAAGTTAAAAAAGGCGGAAAGATTTACGGTGACGTAAAAATAAATCAGCTTGTAATGGAACCGGGCGGCATATTTACAGGACACTGCAATATGAACGAGGAAAAACCGCCTGTAAAAAGCGAAGCTTTTAACATTCCAAAAGAAGTTAAACCCGAAATGAAAAAGGAAGGCAAAATAGACGAAAACGTACAGATTAAAAAGTTCGGGTAAGAAATAGAACAGAACACAGCGTAGCAAAGAACTACAAACTATAAGAAAAAATTCTACCACAGAGGTGCACAGAGTCAAGCACAGAGTTCACAGAGAAGAATAAAAACTTATTTAGAATTTTTTACCGCTGAGGACGTCTGCCCAATCCTCCCAGTAAGACGGCGGATCTGCGACAAGACGGCAGATCTACGACTCGAAGGCAAAGGTCGTCCACCAAACGAGACGGCGGATCTGCGACAAAGAGAGCACAGAAAAGTTTCTAATGTTTAATTACCACAGAGAAGCACAGAGTTCACAGAGAAGAAAAAGATTTATTTAGAATTTTTTACCGCTGAGAACGCACAGAGAAGGAAAATACTTTGAAACTATAAGGATGATTCTTACGAAATAATAGTAACGGTAACATTTAAAACAGGAGATCAGATATGAAAAGGTTCATACTCTATTTCTCAGTAATACTATTATTGCTTTCCTTCCAAAGCATCGCGCTATCTCAATATCAAAATGTAGTCATTAACCCGCCCGGTAAATACTTTTACGGCGAGCAGAGTATTAAGATTAATCCCAAAAATACGAATCAGATAGTTGCAGGAATAATGGCGAACTACATTCCGCTGACAACCATTATGGGCTATTGCTACAGTACTAACGGAGGTTACAACTGGAGCAGCGGACCTATGACATGTTCATTCGCTCAGCCGGGGTCTGACCCGATAATTGTTGTTGATACGCTCGGGAATTTTTATTATATATGCTGTGCCAACTGGGGTGTGTCGGGACCGAACCTCGATAAAATGTTGATTTTCAAATCAACAAACGGCGGTGCAAACTGGGACGGAGGCACTGCATTCGCACTGATGGCTCCGCAGATGGATGATATGCCGATGGCATGTGTCGATATGTCAAACAGTCAGTATGGAAATAACATTTATGTAACATGGGATTTGTACGATGAATATCCAAGCAATAATCCTCTTGACAGCTGCTACGTTGCCTTCTGCCGTTCAACCGACGGAGGCGCAACATTCAGCATTCCCGTTCATGTATCAAGAGTTGCAGGAACTGCAAGGTGTGATAATTCATCACCTGAAGGAACATCTCCATGCACGGGTCCGAACGGAGAAGTTTATGTTTCATGGCCCCTTAACGAAACAGTAATGTTCAACCGTTCAACGAATGCGGGTGATACATGGCTTGCGAATGATATATACGTTTGCAATCAGGTCGGAGGATGGGTAGGCAACGGTACTACAATGCCTGCTTTAAACTATTCACCCGTTACGGC
>JBHELA010000088.1:0-4355 GCA_041859005.1 Ignavibacteria bacterium | reverse complement strand
GTCAATCTGATTATCAATATTCTTGTATTTTTCAACAGTACCTGAAAATGATGCACCATATTTTCTGCATTTATCTTCAAGTTTACAACCTTGATACTCCTCATCTTTGTGCAGGTTTAAAAATGATTCTAATCTAAAATCTTTTAGTTTATTATGTTTTGCCAAATTGAATAAATATAGCTCCAATCTTGAATTGAAACTGTCTTGAATTTTTTGATTATATTTATCGTTGTACTTTCTTTCTAGGTTTGTATTCATTTTGTGTGGGTTTATTATTTAATTAAAAGCTTTATTATATTAATTGTTTATAAAATAATATTCAACACAAATCATTTTATTTGCTTCTATTTCCAACCAGAAACTAAAGGCTGATTTTAATATTTAAACACAATTCGTTCTTAAAAGAGGGTATGGAGACATATACGACTTCTTCCTTTATCGCAGTAGCATCTGCAATGTTCCATACATATAAACCGACAGCGGCAATAAAGGATATTATACTAAAAGTGCTATAGGTTCTTGCCTGAGTGTTGAAGAAATCGCGGCGTTGCTGTGTATGAGAGGCAAGTGCATCTTTTGATGCATTATTACGTAGTTCATTTAATACAAGTCCGGAAATAAGAGAACCTGCTGTTAAAGTAAGAAACGTTACTCCTTTAAGTTTACTGCCGCTACTGAACTGTCCCCAACCTGGAATAACCACAGACTTAAGCGTGTTTGAAAAGGGAGACGGTATTTCAGAAGGGTTAGATTTTGGAACGGACATCAAAACCCAGGACTCGTAATAACCGACATTGTATTCTGTGTATGTCTCAACAAGTTTAAGTCCTTTTATGGTTTTTGATTCACCAGTAATATTAACTTCCCTTACGGTTCGTGCAACAATATTAGTGTTAGAATTTGAATTAATTCCTTTCTGTTCATAACCGATACTATCGTATTCAGAATACGTAACTGTAATTTTCCCTGTTCGGACTATTGATGCTACAGCATCTTCATTTGCCAGAGAAATTGATTCCGCTCTTGATGACTTGCTTACACCTTTACCGATAAAATAATCATGAATGTATCCCCTGGGCAGTTTCGCTATCCAATCAGGAACCTGCCCAAGAAGGCTACACGGTAAAAGAAACAATATAATTAAATAAGTTGTTTTCATTTCCCGTTTTTTAAATCATCAATTAATTTATTGGCAACCTCTTCAGCGGTTTTGTTATTATTTTCTTTTGCTTTTTTTTTCATATTTTCATAAGCACCGGTAAGAGACATATTAAAATCATTCCTTGAAATCTGAATCTTTGTAAAACAATCATAATAATACGATTCACCATAAGGTGTGCCGACTTTAATTTTCTGCCAGTACGATTCGGGATTTATTACATTTGCGATTGTATATGTCTGAGAAATCCAAGCGACTGCAAATTCACTGTAGCGAGTGACGTCACCCTCAACAAGGTTTGAACCCTTTAAAACCTGTGACGACTGAGTTTTTACATCATTAATCATCATATTCAAAAGTTTTCTAACACCATCTGCATAAGCCTGATTCATACCAAATGAACGGTCATCGGCATGGGACATTTCGCCTATAACTGTTACATACTGATTATCTTTTGTTGAAGGTATATTTATCCAGTCGGGTTTAGAGCCGCTGGTTTCAACCAATACTTCTTCTCCAATACTTGCGCCACAGGAATAAAGAATAACTGCAAGAATAAATACTCCGATAATGTTTACTAATTTTTTCATAATTCTAATAATTTAATTGTATAAAAAGTTTTATTGATATTTTAATATTCCACCGTTAGCTGTAACTGCATAACCTTCATTTTCAGATATCATTTTAAGAGCAATAATCTGTGACCCTAATGAAGATGTTTTAGCAGCCCAGCCAGAACCATTATATTGATATAATTTAGAGCCACCTGCCCAACCGTTTACTTCTGAAATCATGCTAATGCAATTCAAGTATTCCAGGTTGGAGATACTTAATTCAGACTGGAATGAAGTACCATTGTATTTCTTGATGCTGTTTCCGTTTATTGTGAGCCATACGTTAGTTGAATTCACAACCGACACACAATACCTTAAATATTCAGTATAATTTATATCTGTACCTGAATATATATTCTGCCAACTAAGACCATCGTATTTAATAACGTCTCCGCCACCAAATCCTGCTACGAGAAAACTACCTGATTTATCTGCCGTTCTGACCATTCCATCATCGCCTATTCCATTATAGGATTCAGTCTGCCACGTTTGTCCACCGTCATAAGTTTTATCAACTTTATACCAATTAAAAACAAAGACTGTGTTATTGTCCAATGTGATAACATAAGTACCCGATGAAGGACCATTAGTAATTTTAGTCCAATAACTTCCGTTGTATTTCATAACACCATCTAATCCTACAGCCCAACCGTTAGAAGCAGAGGAAAACGAAATTGAATAAACTGTCCCGATTCCGGAAGGCTTTGTCTGTTCTGTCCATGATGAGCCGTTATACTTCCAGATTTTATCACCCGCTACCCAGATATTATTTGAATTAACAACAGCCAAGATTGCATTCGATTGAGAATTAATGCCTGACAGGTTTTGTGTCATTGTATTCCAGGTACCGGAATAAGGCAAACCTGAGGACATAGTAACAGGAATGGTTTTTGTTCCGCCGTTTGAAGTAATAGTAATATTACCAGTATAATTTTGTCCACTTGGAAGACCATTTCTGCTTACCGTTACGGTAACGATGCCTGTGTTATTTCCTGAAGATGGATTTAGAGTAATCCAGTTCTGGTCTTTTACTAACGACCAATTGAGATTACCCGCACCGCCGTTTGAAATATTTAAGTTTAAAGTACTGAGAGTTGAACCGAAAGTTAATTGTAAAGGAGTAACGGATAACATTGGAGCATTCGGATCCTGCTTTACCATTGATACGCTTACTTGTTTATTCCCACCATTTGAGTTTATTTGAATTACATCAGAATAATTTCCATAAGCGACGAGACTTCTATCAACAGAAACAGTTATACTTACAGGATTAGTTGTTACAGACCCTGAATGAGGACTTATCTGTAACCAGTTAGAGTTCTTTGTAGCTGTAAAATTTAATGAGCCTACTCCAACATTTGTGACAATAACAGTAGATGTATTCTGGATTGTACCAAAGTCAATTATTGTTGGTTGAATTGACATTTCGGGACCTTCTTCAATTAGTTGAATATCTCCTCTGCTAATTTTACCTTCTTCAATTACTATGTTAGTTGAAGCAGCGTTATAACCGGATTTGGTAACATTAATAGTATATGAACCAGGAGTTATTTCCTTTAATTCATAATACCCATTATTATCTGTCGTTGTACTTTTAGATGAGGGAACGGTAGAAATGGATGCTCCAATAACAGGAGTTCCGGTTGCTTTTGAAGTAATAGTGCCTGATACGCCGGAAACTAAATCAGCTACATCTGTTGGTGCTTCTTTACACGACAATAAGAATATACAAAAAACGAATAAACTGTATTTCTTTATAATATTCTGTATTCTCATAATTAATCCTGTTTGATTTACTACAAAAATACAAGAGCAGAGAGACAAAGCAAGTCCTGGTATATCTAATCTCATTATTCTGGTATAATATATATAGAGAAAAACTATAAACTAAAAAGGAGTTTTAAATGAGTTATTCACCTAAGATAGCGGATTTTTTAATATCGCCGTTGTATCATCTCGCTAAGAGCAAGAAAATTCCAATGAACAAACTAGTAAATTCAATTATTGAAGATTATTTGTCACTGGAATTACAACCCGACAAATGCGCTGAAAACAAATCATTGGAGGTCTATTCTTCCGATGCCCAGAACAAGGAGGCGAGTTGAACAAGTACTTTGTAAAAATTCCGTATTCATACAGTCGCTATGGTACGCTATCATGTTTTGTGTACGCAGAAGATACCGATGAGGCAATCGATTTAGCGTATGACTACAACAACCGTCACTCAGAAGACTTTGACGACGGTGATAATGATGGCGACACTGAATATGAGTATAACGATATGACAGTTGAACTCGATGAAGAAGATGTTGACTCACCAAATGGAAGCAACAATGATTCAGCTGTGAGCTTAGCAATGCAACTTCCCTGTAAATACATAGAAGATTTAGTACTACTCTAATTAATTAATTTAACCAAAAAACTAAACACTAAAAAGAAATGGCTTGGAACACGAATAACGAAGGACAATCGTCCGAACAAAAGACATTCATCAATTGTAATGGTAACAAAACAGATGTCACTGGATTATCAGGGCTTGGCCTTATAGAGAAAATAAAAAGTGTCGCACGAGATAACGGCAT
>JBHELA010000468.1:0-6801 GCA_041859005.1 Ignavibacteria bacterium | reverse complement strand
ATCAATCTGCTTCAACCTGTACTTATACTTTCCTGTCTGTAAATTTCTATCTTCAAACGAATAGTTCGTTGGTGTGTTCACCGTTCCTTTTCCTGAAACGAATCCTATCTTTTCCCAATTCTGAATTCCGAATTCTGAACTTTGAATTCGTTCTACTTCGAATCCCGCATTGTTAATTTCCGATGCCGTTGTCCATTTGAGTTTCACATTCCTTCCTGAAATGTTCGATGAAAAAGATGAAAGAGTTACAGGTAAAGGATTATCGTTCTCAACACCACCAAGAGATGGAGGATCAGGTCTATCATAACCTCCGAAATCTTTTGTTATACCTGTACTTGGATCACCTACTCCTTTCAAATCAATGTTAGTTGATTTAAAATCATACGGGTCTGTTCCGTTAGCATCCGGGTCGGGAAACGATGGATTTACACTTTTGCTGTGTTCATCCTGCTCGTTTGCTGCCTGTAAAAGTGCAAGAGTGGACATGTCGGCGCCCCAATATGCAAGCATTCCGCCCGTTCCTGAAACGAAGTAATCATTATAGTCAATTGTAACGCCTGTTGTATTTTCAAAGTATGCGGCATAGTATTTACTGGAAGCACCTGTTGCACTCCTTACGCTTACAAAAATATTATTGCGGATATTTCTTGTTGCGGATGACCCGCTGATGTATAATGCCCCGGTAACTGCTGTATTAGATGTCGGTGCGCCGCCAATATAAACAGTATTGAAATAAATATTGTTTTTTCTTGCTTTTGAGTTATTCTCATAAATTCCATAAATTATGCAATCATTATTCACACCATTTCCGACGGCTATTATGTTATTATATACATTCCGGATTGTGCCGGTTCCTCCGCCTGCTACCTTTGTGTTGTCTAAATGTAACCCTATTACTCTTGCAGATGTACTCGATGAGGATACAGACAAACCGTAAATGAAATTATTGTAAATGTCCGATGTACTTGCCGCTATTGGTCCATAAAAGTATATACCGCGGACACAAACCTCAGCAGCTCCGTTAGTGTTGCTTAATCCATAGATTGTATTGCCGCTTATTGTTTGTGTTGATGTAGTACCCGCATAATTCACTATTCCGCCAACAGACGCAGACGTAGAATCGTATGATATATTTGCATTTGCAATTGTTAAATCTCTTACGGTATTATTGGTAACTGTGTTTGTGCCTAATGAAAGATATATGCCGTAATTATATCCTTTCACTGTAGTAGTTCCATTAGTGGTTCCGTTTTTCATATTGGAAATAGTATTTCCTGTTATTGTTGCAGTGCCTTCTCCCAATTGGCTTATTCCTATCACTGTTTGTGCATCCGTTGTAGAAGGTGAACTTGCATTAATACTGTTTGGCTCAGTTGTGCTTCCGATTGTATTATTGCTTATGGTTGTTGTTCCTGCGCCGATTCGTCTTATTCCAATAAAATTAGTGGCATTTGCGGCACTGTTATTGGTAGTAATTGAGCCTATTGTGTTATTTTGACAATTAACTTCGTCAGCGCTTGATGTAGTGATTCCAATTACTAATGCATTACTTGAGGAGGTTGTATTTGTAACTGTAATTGACCCGGTGCCTGTATTAGAGCCGATAGTGTTGCCGGTAGTCGTTCCAACATCTACCTTGCCTGTGGTGTTAATGAATATTCCAAAAAAATAGGCAGTAGTATTATTTGTCCAGTTTATATTTTTTATAGTATTACCCTGTATGTTACTGGCAGTAGTTGCTCCGCATTTAATAATTATTCCTGCAAAATAATTAGTTTTACCGGTTGTGTTTGTCTTTGTCCAGGCTGTTCCTCCGCACTGTGCAGAACTTCCGCCGATATAATTGCCTGAAACCGTAAAATTATTTCCGTATTCATTTTCTATTTTTATCACATAATAAGAGCCGCCAGTTGATTCAAATGATGTTGTTTCATAAAAACTATTCCCTGATATTGTCCATTCTGTAGTATAATTGCCAAGATAAATTCCTTGCGAGGCAGTGCCGCTTTTCAGAAAATCGTATATATTATTATTCGAGATTGTGTTCCCGCTGTTTTCTTCTCCGTCTGACCCTGTTGATGCTATGGCATTTGTTGGTCTGTTTACATTGGTGGAACTTGTGATGTAGTTATTGTCAATCGTGTTTCCGTCATTTCCCGTCGTTCCCGTAGAAGTACTGAATAATACTACGCCTGTATATGTATTCCCTGATGAAATACCGCCAGTTGATGAGCCCTTCAGATTGCAGTACATAACTGTATTGTTTGTTGCATCATTAATAAACCTTATTGTTGATGTCCCCGCAGTGTTTAATGTACTTAAATTTGTTATAGTTAGGTCTGTTACCCCTGTCTGATTCACTCTGCCGTCAATTGTAACATTATCGGCACCGTTAAGGTCAACCAATGGAAAAGCAATATTTCCGCTAATTGTAATTCCTGTTGCTGTTGGATAAATAATCAGTGATGTCCACATACCTCCGGCACCAGTTAAGGAAGCTGTGGCAGTTTCTGTGGTGCTGGCAGTGATTGTAATTACAATGTTGTTGCCTGACTGGTCAGCTGCATTAATGGCATCAAATGCGCCTTTTAATGTTGTATAAGGACCGGCTGTACCTGTGGCACCTGTAACTGTAACTTGCCCCCATAAATTTATCTGCACAAAGAGCAGAAATAGTACGCTTAAAAATAGATGAATTTTTTTCATACTTTTTTGTTTTTAAAGTTTTTAATAAAGTTTTTAATAAAGTTTTTGTTCTATGTGAGATGATGGTTCATCTCTTGTATTACCATTTACTATTATTGTACTAATTTATTGTTAGTAGATTAGTAGTAAAAATATTGATTACTGTCTTTTTATACAAAGAGCAATTTCCTCGTTTTAACCCTGTTTATTTGTAAATATATATTTATTATTGTATGTTTTTATAATATATTAAACCATTTTTACTGTACCCTGTTTATGAGTTCTATAAATAGAAAAATTATAAGGATTTTATCAACTTTTACTCCCGATGACTGGAAACGGTTTGGGCTGTTCATTAAATCACCTTATTTTGTCAGTTGGAGAAACTACTCCTCCTTGTACAACAAATTTTATAAACACTATAAATTAAATAATACACTCGATGATTCTGTTCTTGATAAAATTATTTCAGAGGTCTTTAAGAAGAATAAATTAAGTAATCAGACCATAAGAAACAGATTGTCTGAATTTGAATCTCTGGCTCAAAAATATATTCAGCAAAAATATTTTGATAATGATAAACTCGGAAAAAATTATCATTTATTAAAACATTATTTAGATTGTAATCTTTATAAAGAGTTTGAATCTATGTTTGATCTCGATATCTCGAGCATTGTCCCTTCAAAAATTCTTCAGCTCGACTTTGATAAATCAATAAATATACTTAGCTTAAAAGTACTATTTGGTTTAGAAAAACAAGAAACCGAATCTGCTTTTACTGATTTTTACAATGGTTCATTGCTTAAATCTGCGAATTTCCTTAAAGAAATTTTTTATTACGGTATTCAGTTCAGTATAATGAAAGACTTAAATGTAAATTTTGAATTCAATCCATTCAAGGATATCATAAAATATTCTGACCTTAAAATTCTTATCGGGAAAATTGAAGAACTAAACTCTCCGTTGTATACAGCCGCATTGTTATTTTACTATATGTACGAAATTATAGTTCAAGGTAATGTTGATGAATTTCTGAGTAAATTTGAAAAACTGTTCAATGAAAATGATAAAGAATACGAGAAAATGTTCCGATATGATATTCTTATAACCCTGATAGATTTCTTTATTGGAAAAATTGTTTTGGGTGAATCAAATTATGAAAAAACTGTTTTTGGCTTGTATAAAAAATGTTTAGAAAACGGGTACATCCCTGACACTGTTCGCATTATGTACAGACAAAATTTCTTTAATAATTTTGTTATTTTTGGTTTAAGAATTGGTGAACACGAAGAAGTGAAAAAATTCATTTCCTTAAATATTGTCTTGCTTCCTGAAAATATCAGAGAAGATGAATACATTCTCGCAATGGTTAGGTATTATGCTTTTATTAAAGATTATAGCAGTGCTTTATCTCTTATCGAAAAGAGAAAAGGGAAAAAACATAATTATAAAATATTACTGTTCAAACTTAGAGTTCTCTATGAATTATCTCTATACGAGGAGGCAATGCTTGAAGCTGACAGGATTAAACATTATATCAAAAAATCAGACACAATCACAAAAAACACAAATGCCAATATTTCGGTTTTCATTTATTTCTTTATTAAACTTATTTATGTAAATTCAGATCCCAACCATAAAAAACTCGACGACTTAATTGTTGCTCTTAATAAATCAACTAAACTTATCCCTCATAAAGCTTGGTTTAATGAAAAAATTCAATCACTTAAAAACAAAAACGTCTCTGGGTAATTAGGATGAAAGTGGAAGGGGTTTTTATGCACAATAAAAAAAGCCCGGCACTTTTCAGAACCAGGCTTTGAGATTCCTGTTTTCTTGAATTCAAAATCTTTTGATATTTTGGTTTTGTATTTCTCTTCTTTACGGCTTAACTATTTCTGCTTCCTTTCGAGCCAGTATTTGTTGTCTGTATCGCCTGAATTAATGATGATATTATTATCTTTTAAGGCATCGAGGTATTTTTCGATTTTTTCGGGATTGAAAGACCAATAAGGCATTATTGATTCTATACCAGAGTCTCTGTCCAGCAGTCCTTCGGGATAATCGAATAAGTTATGAAAGACTAATCTATGATAAGGCGCATACCAATAGAGTATGTAACCTGCTTGTTCAATAAGCAGACTATCAATTTCCCTGATATACAATATTCTTTTTTCAAAGTCAAATTCATAATTGTACTTATCAATCAGACTATCAATTCTGCTGTCTTTTATGCCGCTCCAGTTATTATTGTTTTTACTTTCCGCCAAATCTGATTTGTAAACATTTTCAGGGTTTGGGATTGAAACGGCATTCCATGCAATCGGTAAAAGATTGAAATTCTTTTCACTTCCTATTTTGATAGTGTATGCAAGGTCAATTTCTCTAAGGTTAACTTTAACGCCGACCTTCTTTAAATCTTCCTGATAAATAGTAAGGTATCTATCCATTCCACTCTGGAAAGGTAATTCGACTTCAAAGATTTTACCATTCTTTGTAAGATATCCATCAGAATTTTTCTGTGTCCAGCCTGCCCTGCTTAAGAGCATTGCAGAAGAATCAAGGTTGAAACCGGGATGAGAATTATTCGGGTTTTCATAAACTGTTCCAGAAAAATAAGAGTTCATCAGTATGTAGGAATCGAAGAACAGTTTTTCATTAAACAACTTTCTATTGAAAGCATGAATAAAGGCTTTACGGACGTTAATGTCATAAAAAGGTTCTTTATGGATATTAATGCAAATACCGCTAACAGTTTTAGGAGATTGGTTAAACACACGTCTTTTAAGGATTAAGCCTCTTTTAACATTTTCGAATTCATACTTTTCAGCCCAGTCGGTAGCCTTTCTAACAGGGATAATATCTATTTCACCTTTTTTAAATTTTTCGTATTCGAGAAGGTCATTACTAACAGATGCAAAAGTAATAACATCAAAATTATTCCTGCCCTGATTAAATTTTTCTTTTTCACCCCAGTAATCACTTCTGCGATGCAGAGATATAAGGTCACCTTTTTTAATCTCATTGTCAAGAATTGTATAAGGACCGGTGCCGGGGAAATATTTAAACTGAAAATTTTGCAGAAAGTCTTTGGGTGAAATGGATTTCAGAAAATGAGCAGGGAAAACCTGGAATTCTGACGCAAAATAGTAAAAGGTTCTCCAGCTTACTGTTTTTGATTTAACTGAAAAAATATATTTCGATTCCGCAACAGGTTCTTCGTATTCGTCAAGCATTTCATTTGTAAACGGATCAAGAATGCCCGGATTCCTTAGCATTTTCCATGTTTCGACAAAATCTTCTGAAGTAACAGGATTGCCGTCCGCCCATCTCGTTTCAGGATTAATCCTAAATTTGAAAGTTTTTTTGTCGTCCATAATTTTCCAATGAGTGGCGAGCATAGGAATGTATTCGGAAGTAACAGGGTCTAATTGCAAAAGTGTTTCATACAAAAGATTACCGCAGTACAGATAGAAAAATGTATTAGAATTTTGACCAAAAGGCCTTATTGTAGATGGGAATTCGGGAATAGAAATTACAACAGCTCCGCCCTTGTAAGAATCTTTTTTTCCGATTACATTATAATCAGTTTTTGTTTCCCAGCCTTTGCCGTCGAATCCTTTTCCACCAAGTTCAGCGGGAACGGATGGGTCAGCACCGTCGGGAATATTAAATTGTTTTAAGGAAACCGGAGAGGTATTTAGTTTTTCGAAGGATGCCTTCTTCTTATTGCAGCCAAACAATAAAAGAGCAAATATAAGTAGTGCTATTTTAAGAAATTTAATCAATTCTAATCTTTTTATAATTATTTAAGATAAGAGAAAACTAATTAATATTCAATGAGCAATAATTGGTAAGAAATATTCAAACTAATAATAAAACAAAAAGCCCTGTAATAAAACTCCCCGCCGCAAGCAGCGGGGTATCTTATTATAAATATTTCGTCCCTACTCTATCGATATTTCGTCCCTATGGGACTTAGAACATTAGAAACTTATTGCTACTGATATTTCGTCCCTACGGGACTTTTAAAATATAGAAATCAATAGCTATAAATATTTTGTCTCTACGGGACTTTATAAGTTAAAGAACATTACAAAATTTCGCTGCAAGCAG
>JBHELA010000477.1:0-5668 GCA_041859005.1 Ignavibacteria bacterium | reverse complement strand
CTTCTTCACTTCCTCACTTCCTTACTTCCTTACTTCCTTACTTATTCACTTCCTCACTGTTCTTAAAAATCTCTTCCTATCAGCTGCCAGCCATGAGCTATCAGCTATCCCTCACTTTAAAAGAACCATCCTCTTCGTCTCACTGTATCCATCCGTTACCATCCTATAAAAATAAACCCCGCTATTCAGCCCCGAACCATCAAAAGATGTCTCATACGTCCCCGCACCTAACCTCTCATTCACCAGCGTTTCCACTTCCCGTCCCATCACATCATACACTTTAATTACCACTATACTGTTTCCTGTCACCTGAAACCCGAAAGCTGTCCTCGGGTTAAACGGATTCGGATAATTTTGTTTCAATAACATAGTCTTTGGGTGCTCGACCTGCGTAATATTAATTCCCGTTGTTATTGATGATTTACCATTAAGAATATTACCTTTTTGTCCAACCGCTACTATGCTTGTGGTATCAAAAGCAACTATACTTCTTAAAATCGTATTGTCATATTGAGGATAAAAATTCGGGTATGCTGTAAACTGTAATCGCTGCCAATTATTTCCGCCGTTCGTTGTCTTTATTACAGTGTTTCCTCCGCCGCACATATAGCCGGTTGTTCGGTTAATAAAGCTTATTGCACTGGGATAGAATGATGGACAATTCCAATTAAAATATACGTTTGTCCAATTATTTCCTGTGTTAGAAGAAACCATAAAATTTACCCAGTTATTTGAATAATCATATTTTAGTAAGTAAATCAAACTGTCAACTATATCAATGTCATTGTAATATATGTAATTAGTTGGTGACGGAGGAAATACAAAATCCCAGTTTGTACCGCAGTCTGTTGTTTTCAGTAAATTTAGCCCTGCAACAAATCCGACCGTATCGTTTAAAAATTTAACTTTTAAATTCTGCATCTCTGAAAAGAAGTTCTGATAAACGACTGACCAGTTATCGCCGGCATTTGTTGTCCTTAAGACAGTCTGCTTTGAGCCGACAGCAAAACCTGTATTTGAATTCACAAAACCAATATTAATCAGCCATATTTGAGAATCAGTATGAACTTGATTCCATGTTATTCCGCAGTTTGTTGTACGAATTATTTTTCCCTGCTCTCCGCATATAAAACCTGTACTCTGATCTTTAAAATAAACTCCGAATAGTTTCTCGCTTAAATAGAATCCGGGATACAAATCTGCAAATGTCTTTCCGCCGTCCACAGTTTTCATAATTAATCCGTTATCGCCGACTGCAAACCCTGTACTATTATTTATAAAAGCCACATCTTCTATATCATCCTGTCTTCCCTCTCTTCGCTGATGCCAGTTCATTCCGCCGTTATACGTCAACAATAGACATCCGTTTGCACCCACCGCTATTCCCGTATCTTTATTCTTAAAATCAATTGAGTATAACGATTCATTAAATCCCGTGTTATAATACTGCCAGTTTGCACCCTTGTTTGTTGTCTTTGCAATTTTTCCTGACTTACCGCATAAAAACACCGTTCCCGTGTCAGAAAAATCCAGACTGTAATAATCGCTTATGCTGTCAACCGAATTCTGAATCCAGTTTTCTCCCGAATCGGTAGTATATAGAAAAGGATTTGAGGTCGCAAGTATTGCGCCTGTGTTATAGTTAATAAAAGAAATACCCGAAATGTTATCGTATTTCTTCGATAAAACACTCGTGAAATTAATACCGCCGTTTGTTGTTTTATAAAATGATGAATCATAACTTGGATCACTGTAAGCCCAACCTGTTTGACTATTGTAAAAATAAACGAAATCCAGTCCATTTGGCTTAACAAATACGTAATCAAAATTCGCTCCTCCATTCGTTGATTTTAGAAGCTGCGAATTTTTATGAGCAGTAAAGACTGTAAGGGAATCCATCCAGTAAGTTGTGTTGTAAAATGTATAATATGAATTATAATATCCCGATGATGAACTTCTTGCTGTATAATTCCAGTTTACTCCGTTATCATTCGAATATACAAAATACCCGCTGTATGAACCTAATGCTGCCATTCCATCTTTCGGTGAATTTACGGACGTAAATGTTTCCTGTATCTCAGTAAATACCTGATACCAGCTAATCCCTGAATCTGTAGAACGCAATATTGTCCCGTTCCCGCCCGCAGCAAGTACAGTATTGCTGTTAAGCCATTTAGCGCAATAAAGATTTGCTCCCGTGATTTTCGGGTTTGAAAATTGCCAATATCCCTGAGCAAATGACCGGTCAGTAAAGCATAAAAGAAATAATATTATTAAGATATATTTTTTCAAATATTGTTTTGATTACTTAATTAATAACATACTCTTCGTCTCGCTGAATCCATTCGTCACCAATCTATAAAAATACACCCCGCTCGTCAACCCGCTCCCGTCAAAAGTCTTCTCATACTTCCCCGCACCTAACCTTTCATTCATAAGCGTCTCCACCTCCCGCCCCATCACATCATAAATCTTCAGCACAACATCACTAACAACAGACAACGAAAAACGAACAACTGTATTAGAATTAAACGGATTAGGATAATTCTGTGATAAGCTAAATTCATGCACGTTTTCTGCCTCGCTGTTAATTCCTATTCCTTCATACATTTTTGCCCTCATTATACTCGCGCCTGTAGCTATTGCATAGTTATTACTAATTGAGAAATTAATTGATGCTCCGCTATTAAAAAATGTCATTACATCCGACCAGGTCATTCCGCGATTTGTTGTAAACACCCTTTTATAATCGTATGATGCAAACGCATAAGGCTCTTTTACTACAAAATTTCGGAGACATACAGTCGTCGGACCTTGATAAAAAACATTCCAGCTGTCTCCATAATTGGTTGATTTATAAATGTCATAACCGCAAGAGCGTGCCATATAAACTGCTTCCGATGTGATTTGAAGCAAAGGTACATAGTTGAAATTTGTCGGAAGTCCGTTTTTAAGCGAATCCCAGCTGTTTCCGCCATCGCTGCTCCTATATATACCGTGCTCATAAAATCCCGCAAAAAGATAATTGTCTTTTATACCTATGCATTCAAACCTGTCTCCTTGTGGCAGCCCTGTTGTCGTAACCTCTGAAATCGAAGCACCGCAGTCAGTTGATTTATACAATTTCCCCTGAAACGTGCCTATGTATATATTATTTCCCGACTTGCAAAATTTTGTAAAAGCTATATTGGCAGGGGACTCAAAGTTTCTTTTTTCCCAGATATATCCGTTATCCGATGATACCATTATTGTATTTCCAATCATAGCGTAAACTCTTCCGCTGTCAGTTAGCAGATCCACATGATAATAATAATACTCCTGACCCGGAACAATAGTCATATACCAGCTGCTTCCATTATTTGTTGATAACGCAAAACTGTTTCCAGAGAAAGATACATATAGATTTCCCGTTGTTGCCCAGGTATAACTTAATCCCCACGGCGGCTGTAAATACTTGTTATTAAGGCTGCTCCACTCTTCACCTTGATTTGTAGTTTTATATATACCTGCTCCGCTATAATCACTTCCCAAACCCGCATAGATTTCATTCTCAATTTCTTCGAGCATACCTACATCCCTCCCCCCTAACTTATATGAACTATACGAAAAAGTTTCTCCATTGTCCGTAGTCTTGTAAACACCCATGTTGTTATTATTAATATAAGTTATGCCGTTATGTGTAAGCATAGTACCTAAATTAGTAGAGGGATTGCCGACGTTTAGCAGACGCGCCCAGTTCTGCCCGTTGTTTGTACTCCTGTATCCGCCGCTATTTCTTATCGAAGCATATAGAACGTTATTATTTACCTCGAAATCCTCTATTGAATATGTTATGCTGTCAAAACTGTGTATTTTATTCCATGTGCTGCCGGTATCGTTGCTGTAGTATAGATTGTTCGTTGTCGCTATGTATATTCTTCCGTTCCTGATTTTCATTTTTTGAACTATGTACTGATCTAACCCCTCATTTGCAAAAAACCAGTTAAGTCCGCCGTTATAACTTCTGTAAACTCCAAATCCTTCAGCCGATGATGCCAGCAGTGTATTCCCTATGGAAATAATTGAAGAAATATTTTTTACTGAACTCAAACTGTCCATCTTTATCCATGAATAACCAAGATTTGTTGAACGAAATAAACCATTATTCGTTCCTGCTAAAATACTTCCGTTGTGAGCACATAAACACTTTATCCATGTAGGATAAAGCCCAGACCAGTAATATATAGGATTCCAGCCCTGTCCGTTGTTTGTGCTGTAATAAATTCTGTTGCTTCTCGTACCGAGATAAATAACATCATTCATTTTGATGATTGAAGTAGGCGCAGCGGAAGTAAGTCCTGTATAAGATGAATCAAACTGCTGAGCAAAGCAAAAGTTGAATGAGAAAACAAATGATAATATTATGAAGAGTATCTTCATTAATTAAATTCACTCCTAATGATTTTAATAGAACTTCTGAAAACCTCTACCGCGTTTCCTGTTCCTATTTATAACTTAATAAATAATTTAAAATTATACAACGTACTGTTTAGTATCACCGGTATTGCGCATCCAACTCTTAAACTAAACCAAACTTCGTCTTGTTTATCTTTTAAATTTTCTTCAAAATTCTTAGTGTAAAACAATCTTCCAGCTTGTTACTCTTAAAGTATTTTGCTTTCACCTTCTCACTTCCTAACTGTTCTTAAAAATCTCTTACTATCAGCTACCAGCCATGAGCTATCAGCTATTAGCTCTTAAAAATCTCTTCCTACCAGCTGCCAGCCATGAGCTATCAGCTATCCCTCACTTCAAAAGCACCATCCTCTTCGTCTCCGTAAACCCCTCAGTTACAATCTTATAAAAATATATCCCTTTATAAAAATCACTATCATCGATAATGAATTTATATGTACCTGATTCAAACGATTCATCAACAAGTGTCTTTACTTTGTAACCGTCAATATCATATAAGTTGATCTTTACTTTACCGGGTATCGCTACACTAAAACATAATTTTGAACTTCTGTTCTTAAGGTTTTGAATAATCTGGTATGAAGAATACTCTGCAGGAGCTTCTTTGCTTACAGTTTGTATTCCGATAATATCTGAAATTGAACGTCTCCAGGCTGCAAGACCATTTGAACCAATAAATAAATGATTCTTAGTTGCGTATAATTTCCCGGCATCTATTATTGTATCCAGACCTTCATTTTTTTTAATCCAACTCTCTCCTTTATCCGTCGACATATAAATATCGTTATATGAACCTGCAAATATGTAATCTTCGTAGGTTTCCATAGAAGTGATAAATTTTAATGTCGTAAGTTCCCAACTCAACCCGTTATCTTGCGACCTGTAAACTATGTTTTTATAAGTAATTGCAAAAATAGCTTTCCCGCATTTAGTAATGGACTGTATCGCTTCATAATTTAAAGATGTTTCTATCCAGTGCTTCCCGTTATTTGTTGAAAAATATACTCCAGACCTGGTTCCAGCATATATAACGTTATCATTAGCACATAAACAAATATCACCTTCTATAATATTATTTTCTAAATTGGAATTTATATCTTTCCAGGTTGTGCCTCTGTCCGAAGAAAAATAAACTCCACCTTGTCCGGAACCTACAAATATGTTATTAACGTTAATTGCAATAGAACGTGCATCTATAGTTAAAGAAGTTTTC
>JBHELA010000296.1:0-4672 GCA_041859005.1 Ignavibacteria bacterium | reverse complement strand
TTATCCTTTTCTTGATTCAATTCCTGAAGATGCTCTTTGCTTTGCCTTAATTTCTCTGCTGCTAACTTGCGTTGAGAAATATCGCTTATAATTCTATGGTAATAATTCCTGCCGTTTATTTCGACAATACTCAGATTAATGTCAGCATAAAAAGTAGTATTATCCTTTCGTTTTTGCAGGGATTCGTAAATTATACCTTCTTTAAGCTTTTCTTCTTCCTCTTTGTTTCCATCGGGTATTTGTTCTGCATCTGAAACGACAAAATTATTAATCTTCATGCCAATAATTTCGTTCTTTGAGAAACCATAGAGGGTCAAGGCTCTTTCATTAACATCCCTGATAATAAGATCATTATCCGAAAGAACCATAGCAACATTTGCATACTTCATGACTTTCTCATAATTTTTTGCAATTCCAAGCAAACGCTTCTCTTCTTCCAGCTTTTGAATCTGCAGGGTTTTTTTCCTGTTATTCCATACCCAAAATAAACCAGCCCCGAATATGAAAAGAATAAACCCTGAAAAGAATACCTGGTTCAATGCACTCTCTTTTATTGGAGTATAAACCTCATCAACATCAATCTTATTTATCAGAATCCAAGGCGAGCCTTCAATTTGTCTTATGTCATTTAAAGTTCTGGAACCTTTATAATCAATACCTTCCGATAATCCTCTTAGCCCTTTCGCAGCTTTCACTGCTGTTATATGTTCATTTTCACTATTAATACTGAGTTTATAATTAAGTGCAGTTTTCTCTTTAAATCGAAAGTTATTCAAAAAAACCACTTTATCATCTGCTACAGTAAAAAGAACGGATTCAGTTGTTCTGCTAATGACGGGCCAGTTATTAATTTCAGGATACAGAAAATCATCGGGGTCAATTCTTAAGATCACCCCTCCTATTAATTCATCACCGCTATAAAATGGAGAAGCTACATCCAAATAAATTGAAGAATCACTTCGAGCTAAGAAAAGATTACTTATACTCGGATTTTTATTTGATATGCTAATATTTAAATTAGATAATGATACGCTGTCTAATGATAAAGTACTGCTGTTTAGTGATAGTCTCACATCACGATTTTTATCGATTAGGATAATATTTTTGTAGTTGAAATATTTTTCATATGTGAGTACCAACTTAATTACAACATCTTTTAAATCTTCTTTTTCAGGGTTTCTTAGCCAATCTTTATAAGCTGATATTAACTCCGTATTATCCATCATAACTCCCGCATCGCCATATCTTTCAATTCGCCATGATTGTATTCTTTTTACTTTTGAATCTGAAAGAATACTGAGATCACGGAAAACTTGCTGATTTCGTTCTTTGACATTTGACGAATATGATAAGAATCCATATAGAATAACAGTAATTGCAATAAGAATATAAGCAATTATTAATATTCGAGGTGATAATGAAAATAATTTTGTTTTCATCCCTTTAATTCCATGTTATAATTAAAGATAGTTTTCCTTTTTGATATTATAATAATATGAGATTTTTAATCTATTCCTTAAATAAATTAAGAAAAATCAGATAGATAATCAAGATTATTTAGAGGATTTTATTTTGTTCGACTTCATGAACTCGAGTTTTAGAATTTGTAATATAAACTAAACTGAAATTACTCTTCGCTTACAAAAACACAAACTCTGACCTGAAATCATTTTCTCAATTCACCGATTGATTCTCGCGCATGGAAAGGCAAAACGCTAAAAATAGTTTAGAAACGACATATTCATTATAATTTCGGTATAGAAATGGAATATTTCGGTAACGAAATAGAGTAATTCGGTGACGAAATAGAATATTTCGGTAATGAAATAGAGTAATTCGGTAACGAAATGGAGCAAAAGAACACTACTTTGGAATAAAAGAGTATTAGTTTGGAGCAAAAGAACATTAGTTTGGAATAAAAGAATATTACTTTGGAATAAAAAAGTATTAGTTTGGAGAAAAAGAATATTACTTTGGAATAAAATAACATTATTTTGTAGTAAAAGCATATGCTTTTATTACAGAAAAGTGCTATAATAGCACAAAATCGCATGTTTTCATTTTTCGATACAAAAGCGGAGAAATTTCTATAAAACAGAAAGGTGCCGAATTTCAGCAGACTCTTCCCTTATTTGTATGACAAAAAGCACGGTTGCCTGAACTAATTGCATATGATTCGACGGGAGGGAATTCCCCTACTTCTCGAGCAGAGTTTTAGTACGAAAAGAGAAATATAATTGAGGGAATAAAAAGAAGGGTTTTGAAAATAAAACATATTTGTAATTATTTTGATTTATTTGCTGTTGAAAATAGAAACTAATTACAAGCCCTGTAATAAAATGTTTTATAAAATTTTATTTTAACTTAAATATTTTTTCAAACTGATGTTTAATTTCAATATATTTGGTACTAATGAAGGAAATATTGATGTACAAAAATTTGATGAGCTTATTAATCAAGGCTACACAATAGTAGATGTAAGAACTCCTGAAGAATATCATCAATCCCGAATAGAAGGAGCGTTACTTATTAACTTTTATGACCCGGGTTTTAAAAGGAAGGTCGAGGCACTCGACAAAGAAGGCAAGTATATTATTTACTGCCGCAGCGGAAGCAGAAGCAAAAATGCACTCTCAATATTCAAACAGGCAGGAATAAACGAAGCCTTGCATCTTTCAGGCGGAATTATTTCATGGCATAGAGCAGGTAAACCTCTTGTTCGTTGAATTAGGACGTAAGCTTTCAGCCCGTTTGAAAATGTAAACGGGCTTTAACTATCATCATGCATTAATCTTCAAATTTATTTCAGCAAATGAGTTTGGTGTTTCAAATATCTTAACTGAAATATCGCTGATATTCTTAACTTTCTGTTTTTTAAATTCAGAAACAATCTTTTCAGCAATATCTTTGCAAATATTTTCAACAGTAGCGAGATAGTCAACGACAACCATTTTCATTTTATACTTCTTTAAGAAATCTAAGACGGGTTTATCTTTTACATAAACGAGAAAACAATGGTCGAGTTTCTCGAGAATGGGTTTAACAATTAAACCAAGGTCATAAAAATCTATTATCATTCCGTTTGAGAGTACCTCACCATTAATCTCGACTACCATTCTGTATGAATGCCCGTGAATATTCCTGCAAAGACCGCTATGTTCAGGCAGGCGGTGCCCCATTTCCCATCTGAATTCTTTTGCTATTTTCATTATTTCAAATTTATTTCTGCTAATATATTTATAATTAAAGTTTTATTCTATTCAAAGTTGAATGCAGTTTTATTTTCAGTGATTATTAATTATGAAATCTTTATGTTTGTGCATTGAAAAACAACCAAAGCTATGAAAAATAAACTAATTTTCGCATTATTGTTATTCTTTATTTCAGTATCAATTGCCTTTTCACAGGTAAACTGGAATGCCTCTTTCATTAACACAGGAGGAACAACGATTTACGACCTCGCCTCAAACAGTACTCCACAATGGATAGCACAAGATCCTGCTAATCCTCTGCATGTACATGCTGTTATGATGTCATCTCCTCTGGGTGATCCGACTTCATATCCGGGCCGCAGGACAAAATACTTCTTCTCAAGCGACGGAGGGAATTCATGGAGCTTTATAGCATTTGTAAATGACAGGAAATCCGGATTTCCTTCAATAATGTCAACGAGTGACGGAGTTGCTGCTATATGTAATTATGGATCCACTGCTTCATATCCTACAACACACAACTTGGTTCATTTTGATGCTTCACCAGGTTTGGGTTTTTTTACAACTTACGAGCCACCATCAAGCATGGGAATGTATTTCTTCGGTAAATTCTGTCTTACTTCCGGAGTTTCAAATCCGGTAAAGTTTATTCTAATGGGACAGAATATGACGAGTGATTCATCCTTTTTTACCACCGGATATACTACCTGGACTCCGTGGACTCATTTTGCCAACAACTCACCCGAAGGTTATACAGCTGCACTTGGACAGGACGGAAGAATAGGAATTGCTTATATACAGAACGGAACGAGCGTATCAGATTACAGAAATGTATATTTTATTGAAACTACGAATAGTGGTACATCCTTTTCCACACCGCTTGTAATTTTCAGGGCAAAGTTTGACGGTGCAGGTGCTGATAGTCTTGCAGCTTTCAGAGGACTTTCTCTTGCCTATAAAGGAAATATTCCTTGCATAACATTCGAAACAGTAAAACAGAATCCTTTGTCAGGAAGTTATTCTCAAAAAGCTCCTGCAAAAATTATGTTCTGGGCTTCTGACATTCCGGGTTCTGACCCAGAAAGATGCATTACTGTTGCAAGTCAAACAAACGTACACATACCTTCTCCTGATTCTATCAAAACCGGAGTCAATGACCAGTTTGGAAGTTTAAGCAGACCATCTATTGGAGTTTCAACTGACAACAACACAATAATGATTGTCTTTCAGGCATTTACGAATAAATGGGGCGGAACTGCACCTGATACAACAAACTATAAAGCACTTTACATTACAAAGGCAACGACCAACTATAATTTTTCAACGCCATATAAATTTACACCTGATTCACCATTAATGGATTGGTCATACCCAAGTATATCTGTCAAAAATTATAAAACCTCAACGAGTGTTTATGCAAATGTTTCCGCTTTAAGAGATTCAATTCCCGGTACATTCGT
>JBHELA010000080.1:0-17355 GCA_041859005.1 Ignavibacteria bacterium | reverse complement strand
ATTAGCTGCCATTTAAGTACAAAATCTATTTTCTCAAAAGAAGTATTCATCTATAAAGGAAATATAATACGTAAACGCACTGCCTCTTCTTTTGTATAGTATTTTTATGTAATATAAAATATATTTAATGCGGACTGAATCAATTTAAAAGTATGAGTAAAACCATAAGAGATTTATTTCAGGAATGCGCAGTCAATAACGAAGATAAAACAGCAATTGTATGCAATAATGTCACAATCTCTTACCGGGAACTCATCTCAAAAGCATCATCAATTGCAGCCTATCTGCTTAAACATAACCTCCCTCCTGAGGCTCCGGTTTGCGTTCTTCTTGACAGAAATGAATCCTATGTTATTTCAATTATCGGAATTATACTTGCAGGCGGCTGTTATATTCCTCTTGATAATAAATTTCCGAAAAACAGAATTAATGATATTGTAAAAGATTCAAACTCACAATTTGTAATTGATGAAGAGCTTTATCTTAAAGCTTCAGCTTATAATTTTTCGGATATAATACCTCACGTTATTTCCGAAAATAATTTGTGTTATTCTATTTATACTTCCGGTTCAACAGGCAAACCCAAAGGTGTTTTGATTGAACATTCTTCCTTAGTTAATTTATTGTTTGCATTTGAGAATATTTCAAAAACGGACTCAGTTGATATTACTGCGAGCGTTTGTCCTTTCACCTTTGATGTTTCCGTTTGGGAAATCTTTTCTGCTCTATGCTTCGGAAGAACTCTGCATTTACTTGATAACAACAAAATAATTAATGCAAAATATTTTTCAGAATATATTATTAAGAACTCCGTTCAAAGTCTTTATATCCCTCCGGGGATGCTTGAACCACTGGCTTCTGGTCTCTCAATGAATAATAACGGTAATATTAAAATAAAAAGATTCCTTACGGGTGTAGAACCAATAAGACAAAGCGTTTTAGCAAAATATAAGAAGCTGAACCCTGATATAATAATTATAAACGGTTACGGTCCGACAGAAGCTACAATTTGCTCGACATTTTATGAGTTTAACACAGCAGGAAACCCGGATGATATCACTCCGATAGGAAAAGAAATTGAAAACTATTCGGTTAAAATTGTAGATGAAAATTTAAAGGAATCTCCAACTGATGTTCAGGGCGAAATAATTATAGCGGGAGCAGGTCTTGCGAGAGGATATATGAACCTACCCGACGAAACCAGTAAAAGATTTATAAACACCGAATTTGAAAACTGCTTATACAAAAGGTTTTACAAGACAGGTGACTTCGGTTATAAATTAGCCGACGGCAATATTATGTTTTCCGGCAGGAAAGATAATCAGATAAAATTCAGAGGTTACAGAATTGAGCTTGAAGAAATCGAAAAAGCAATTAATAAAATCGACGGAATAAAAGAATCCTGCGTATTATTGAAAAAAATATCCGATGATACTTCCACGTTAATTAGTTATTATTCTCCTGACGACTTAAACGAAAACGAAGTAAAATTTTCGTTAAAGCAATTTATTCCCGATTATATGATGCCTGTTACGTTTGTAAAGATGAAATCACTACCAAGAACCGACGCGGGAAAGGTAGATAAGAAAGCATTATCGTTAATTCCGGTTGAATCTATTGATGTTGATGAATTGTTTATTGAGAATATTGATGAACGCCTGAAAGATATATGGAAAGATATTCTGAAAAAAAATAGTATTGAAGCCGATGATAACTTTTTCGAATCGGGAGGAAATTCACTCGAAGCATTTAACCTGATAAGTAAAATATATTCTCATACTTCAATTGATATAAGTTTTAAATTCCTATTCAGTCATCCGACGATTAAATCCATAGCGGAAGAAATAAAACGAAAATACAGACAGCCCGGCAACCGTAAAGAATTTAAGGAACCCGTAAAAATATCCGAATTTATCCCCGCATCTCCGGGTCAATCGCGAATTTATTTCATAGAAGAGTTTTCGAAGGGAAGCGGCTTATTTAATATACCATTATTTTTCAGGATTAAAGGTAGTTTAAAACCAGATATACTTGAAGAATCAGTGAATATTCTGATAAGAAAGAATGAAAGCCTTCGGACAACAATAATTAATAAAAACGGAGAACTTTGCCAGAATATCCAACAGGAATATACTTATAAAATTTTAACTGAAGATAAAACTAATTTTAGTGAAGCGGAAATAAATAGATACACAGTTCAAATAATTGAAGAGGAAGATAAGTTTAATTTTAATCTATCCGAATTGCCTCTTTTCAGAGTGCGTCTGATTAAGTTCCGTAAGGACCAATATTTTCTTTCATTGAATCTGCATCATATAATATCGGATAACCGTTCAGTTGGAATATTTATAGAAGAGCTTTGTAAAGTATATAATAAAATAATAAACAATGAATACGCAGACAGTGAGCCCGATGAAATACAGTATAAGGATTTTTCCCTGTTTCAAAAAGAAAATACTGTAAACGGAGTTTACGAAAACGAGAAAACATTCTGGCTTAATCACCTGAAAGATGCAAATACAGTAATCCAGTTTCCTACTGACTATATACGCCCCAAATATCAAACCTTTAACGGAGACGAGTATCATTTCCTTGTTGACGAAAAAACCTCTTCGGAAGTAATTTCCTTTTGCAGAAATAACGGAATCAGTCCGTTTATGTTTCTTTTTACCTGCTATGCGGTTTTAGTTTCAAAATATACTTCGCAAAATGATTTTATAATAGGGATACCAATAGCAAACAGAAACCGAGAGGAGTTCATAAATATAACAGGTATGATGATTAATAATCTGCCTGTAAGAATAAAAATAAACAATGATGATACTTTCAATTCATTGCTCGAGTATATTAAAAACGTTTTACCGGATGCCTATGACAATCAAAATATACCTTTTGAAATTGTTGTAGATGCTCTCAATCTTAAGAGGAATCCTTCATACAGTCTGCTCATTCAGACTATGTTCAATTCACTTACTGAATACAGAGATAAATTAACTTTACGGGATACTCAATCGGAAATAGTAGAGTTCAGAAGGAAAAAATCTCACATGGACCTGACAATGATGTTTTATGTTTTTGAAAAGAATATAAAATGCATTTTCGAGTATAATACTGATTTATTTTCCGAAGCAAGAATAAAAAACTCTGCAAATCATTTTATTGCCGTTTGTAAGGCTTTTTCCGGAAATTCAGGGAGACTAATAAAGGATGCGGATATTCTATCGTGCGGAGACAGAGAGCTTTACAGCGCGATAAATTCAACCGTAACTGAGTTTGATTATAATAATATTTGCAATATGATATCGGATTGTGTCAGTAAATATCCGGACAAGACTGCGGTAAAATTTAAAGATAAAATAATATCATACAAGGAATTCGGAAAACTAACAGACAATATTGCAACTAACATAATTACACTTACTAAATCCCGGAAATCGAAAGCTGCCTTATATCTTAGCCGTTCGGAAAATCTTATCCTTGCAATAACAGGAGTTTTAAAATCAGGAAATTGCTATATACCTCTTGATACAGATTATCCGATGGAAAGAATTCAATATGTGATTGATACCGCAAAGCCGGACTTAATAATAACGGACTCCGATTTCGAGAACGGAATAGACATAGGAAAACTGCTTGAGTATAGAACGGATTTTACTCGACCACAAATTGAACCAGAAGACACAGCATATATTATATTCACATCCGGTTCAACCGGAAAGCCAAAGGGAGTTGAAATAGCACATAAATCACTTTCAAACCTGATTCAATCAATTAACAAAACGCTTTCACTAAATGAACAGGTTAATCTATTAAACGTAACCACATACTCGTTTGATATATCCATACTTGAATTTTTTGTTCCGTTAAGTCTCGGAGGGACATTATCAATTGCATCAAGAGATGAAATCTTTGACGGGAAACTATTATCAGAAAAAATCGAAAAGGAGGATATTAATCTTTTTCAGGCGACACCTGTAACATATAAAATTTTGAATGAATCCGGCTGGCAAGGGGAAAATGATATTACATTAATATGCGGAGGAGAGGCATTTTCAAAACGTCTTGCAAAGGAATTACTCAGGAAATGCAAATCACTTTATAATGTTTACGGACCTACTGAAACAACCATATGGTCATCACTTAAGAAAGTTGAAGAAGCAGAGTGCACGGAACAATCACCTGAATATGTATCAATCGGTAAGCCGTTGCATAATACTATATTTTATGTTATTGATGATGATGAAAAGATAATACCAGCGGGAATACCCGGGCAATTGATAATTGGAGGAGAAGGGGTTGCAAAAGGATACTATAATGACCCGGAACTGACATCAATGAAATTTAAAACATTTTCCGAATTGAAAAACGAATCAGGAAACGAAAGGTATTTTTTAACAGGTGATACTGTAGTTATTGATTATGCGGGATATTTTCACTTTAAAGAAAGAAAGGATTCGCAAATAAAAATCAGAGGATTCAGGATTGATTTATCCGAAATTGAACAGGCACTATCAAAGATATTACCGGTAAATGAGACAGCAGTAAAAGCTTTTATAAATACTGAAGGAGAAAATTATATAGCCGCATATATAGTAAAAGGAAATAATAATGAAATAGCAGAGGAAAAAGTCAGGTCGGAACTTTCGAGTATATTACCGGCTTATATGATACCTTCGTACATAATATTTCCCGATAAAATGCCTCTTACACCCAACAACAAAATTGATAAAAAGAATCTTCCAATACCTGATATAAAAACATCATACATAAGTGAAAACGGTATTTATTCACCTCGAACGGAGGAACAAATAGAAGTAGCAAAGATATGGAACAGTATTTTAAAGAGAGGTTATTCCAATATTAACGAAGACTTTTTCGAAAACGGCGGAAACTCATTGCTTGCAGTAAAACTGATATCAGACATCGAGAATTATTTTGGTGTTCGTTTACCGCTTTCGGTAATGTTTGAAAACAGCACAATCGAAACAATATCATCAATTATAGAGGAGGAAAAATCTTTGAACTGGAAATCGCTTGTACCGATTAAGAAAGACGGCACAAAACAACCTATATATGTTATTCACGGAGCGGGATTGAATCTATTACTCTTCAATACATTGAAATCTTTGATGGATAAGGAACAGCCGATTTACGGACTACAGGCATCAGGTCTTGACGGGAAAACAGAGCCGCTAAAGACAGTTGAAGATATGGCATCGCATTATATATCGGAAATTATTGAATTTGATAAAAGCGGTGTGTATTCTGTTGCTGGAGTTTCTTTTGGCGGTATAATTGCGTATGAAATGGCGAAACAATTTGTAGAGAAAGGATATAAAGTGAATTTTGTTGGTCTTTTTGACGCAGTTGCTTATTCTTCAAACAGAAACCTTTCAGGATATAAGAGATTTTTAAAAACCGTAATATTAGTATTAAAACAGTCGGTATTTGCAATTGTGAATTTCTTTGAGATACCATATAAAATGAAAAAGCAATTCATCGTTAAAAAGATTAAAGGAATTGCGAGAAGATTCGGACACAAACAGTATTATGAATTCGAGAGGAGGGTAGATATTGGACTCGGTAAAAAAGAAATCAGAGAGATACCTGATTACATGAAAAAGCTAATGGAGACAAACTACAACGCACTTGATAATTACATTATACAACCGGCAGATGTAAAGGTTACTTTGTTCAAAGCAAAGTTAAGGACATTTTATATTGATGATTTTAAATATTACGGATGGAAGAAGTATGCATTAAAAGGAATTGATGTAACCGAGGTTCCGGGAGAACATAATACAACATTTGCACCTCCAAATGATAAGCTATTTGCAGATATTCTTCAGAAGAAGCTTGATTCAAGAAAAACATGAAATGACGGTTAATTGTAAGGATAATACACCAATTATTATTAATTCTTTACCTGAAATTTTAACGGGTAAAATTCTTATAATAGTAAGAAACAACGTCAGAAAAGAAATTGACAATTTAATAAAACAAATACTGTTCAAATATAATCAAGAACTGAATAAGAACGATATTATTTTCTCACAAAGTAAAAACGGGAAACCGTTTATCTTCGGCAGTAAAATAAAATTTAATATTTCAAAGACGGAAAGCACCATTGTTATAGCATTTACAGACAATATTGAAATAGGTATTGATATAGAAAAGATTTCAGGGGAGAAAATATTCTCAAATCAGAGTATATTTTTTTCCGGAAATGAAATTGAACTAATTCAGGGAGGCAAAACTATAAAAACTTTTTTCAAACTCTGGACGAGAAAGGAAGCTTTTCTGAAATTTCTCGGTACGGGAATAACGGAGAATGCAAACAATATTTCATTAGCATCGGACAGAAATGAAATTGAAATAGACTCTCAATCTGATGAAGCATATATAAACTCATTCATGATATCAGATGAAATATATTGCTCTGTTTGTACTTCAAAGAATAAGCCGATTTACATTATGAACTTAGAGTAAAAAGAAAAATCCCTTTCCCCGTAGTTCAGGGAAAAGGGATTTAGACTTTATATACTTGATTAACTATTTACTTAATTAAAGTCATTTTCTTTACGGATGTGAAATCGCCTGCCTGCAGTTTGTAGAAATACATTCCGCTTGGGAGAGATGAAGCGTTGAACGTAACGCTGTATGAACCCGGTGCGAGGTTTTCGCTGACGAGGGTTGATACTTCTTTACCGAGAATGTCATATATTTTCAGGCTAACGTTTCTCAATTCAGAAACGCTGAAACTGATAGTCGTGCTCGGGTTGAACGGATTCGGATAATTCTGTGATAAAGCGAATGCTGATGGAGTTTCAGGGTCGCTGCCGATTCCGGTCATATTATCAATTGTCATTACGAATGCCAATGACTTAAACATATTCGTGTTATAGTCAAGTACAACACTGTGTGTGCTCTGATTCATGTAATACATCTTATCAGATTTCACGGTGTAATTTCCCGGCATTAAACCTTCAACTCTGTAAATACCATTCTGGTCTGATACTGCGAAGTTTACTATATCGTTGTTCTCATCCACGACATAAACAACTGCTCCGATGATATTGATACCTGTGTTTGTTTTAACAGTTCCGCTTATAACTGCGAGACCTGTATCGGGTAAAGGTACAACTCTGAAATCGATATTGCTGACAATACCAGTAGAATCAACGATTACGGAATCTGCCATCATCCAGTTCAAAGTAGGAACGTGGTCGTATCTGAAGTATGAAGGTCTGTAATCGCCGAAAGGTTTTGCGAACAGTTTATACTTGCCTGGAATCATATTGTTTATAACATAATTTCCGAGAGAATCTGAAAGAACGTTGCAGTTTCTATGCAGATTTGAAACACTTGGTGCATTATGACCGTATCTGAACGCCATTACTTTCGACATAATACCGACTGTATTTGCAGTATCTTTAACCTGTCCTGATATACCGTTCGGGAAAACATAAACATGCTCAAGAACGAAGTTTATGTTTGAGATATTGCTATTTACAAAAATCTTATCTGCTTCGAGAAGAGTTTTCTTATTATCCCAGTATTCAGGGAGATAGTTAAAATTCAGAGGACGTACGAAGACAACTATTGAATCACCTCCTCTTACATGAAGTGTATAATTACCGAGTGAATCAGTAATAGCACCGTATGAATAGAAGTGCATATTGTTACCTCTAACTTTATAAGCATGAACTCTGCTTCTGACAGGATTGTTTACTGAATCCTTTACAGCACCTGTGATATTATAAAGGACAGGAGGAGTAAGAGGAGCGAGTCCGACATTAATATTAATAGTATCATTTACAGCAAGTACAATTATGTCTGCTGTCTGAATGTTTGGTTTATTGTTATAATATTCGAATCTATAACCTTGTTTAGCTATGTAAGCATAGTACTGACCTACATTAAGCAAAGCTTTAAACTTGCCGAGACTGTCTGTGTTGAAAACTAAACAACTATTCGGTGTAACTGTAGTTGAGAAGAATTTCACCATAGCTCCTTTAACAGGAAGGTTTGTAGAATCATTATAAACGAATCCTGTAACGACAGCTTTAACAGGAGGCGGAGGCGGGATAAGTGTCACCTGAACAGTATCAGAGGAAATACTCTGAACGTTATTTACAACAGCTTTCACGAAATAGGAATAAGTCTTATTCATCTGAACGTTATAGTCATTGACGAACTTACCATTTACATTACTGAATTTCTTAACAAACACACCTGTATCACCGATTGCGCCGTATTTTCTATAAACATTGAATCGCATACTTAAGACAGGATGAACCCAGCTTACTTTAACATAAGGATTGCTGTTACTCGGTGAATAAACCACAGCTTTCACGCTATCAGGCGGTACAATTTGTGTTTGTCCCGAAATTACAAACACGGATAATAGGAAAAGGGGAATAAAAAGAAAAAGCAGCTTTTTCATTTTTTATATAGTTTAATGTTTAAAAATATATATTTGTTTTTTTAATGACTTATTTCCACATAAAAATCAATAAATGGAAAATAAAAGTCAAGATAAATTCTATTGTTTATTTTTTTCTGATATCATAATGTAAAAGAACGCTTTTTATACTGTATAGAGTATAGACGATATTTAATGTAAAAACTTACTCAACACACTTATTTATTGACAAAACAATATACAACTGTTTATTCATTAAAAAAATTATTATGTCGAGATATGTTTAGAAAATGGTTAAAAATAGGCTGAAATTTCAGGAAAATTAGAAAAAAACGACTTAAATCTAGAGAAACTGCGTCATTAATTATGAATTTCAGATAAATTTATTTAGTAAACGGCGCTGTAAATGCTGCAAACAAATGAAAGTAAAACAATAAAAAGGCGGTCAGGATTGACCGCCTTTTACTAATTCCGGCTCTCAAAATTTAGACAGAAATTTTGACGGAATTCTTGGAATATTTATTTTATAAGAAGCATACGTTTCACATCGGAGAATTCGTTCACCTGAATTTTATAGAAGTAAGCTCCACTTGTTAAATTAGAGCCGTTGAAATCGACAGTATATTGTCCGGCAGACTTAACTTCATTAACGAGATTCTTAACTTCTCTACCAAGCATATCATAAACCCTTATTGAAACAAGACCCTGTTTCGGTAAAGCAAAATTTATCTTAGTTGTCGGGTTGAACGGGTTTGGATAGTTCTGGCTTATAGAATATTTATTCGGAATTTCGGAACCAATCTGTGAAATACCGACAATACCGTTCGTGCTTGTATAGTAAAGTGCTCCCGAGGCTGCAGAACCAATTTCACCAACAACGACTCCGACAGACTCTTCCCTTAAGGAAACGCCGTACAGATGCCTGCCTTCGCCGTTCAACTGATCAGCGAAAGTTATACCACCATCGTTTGCCGTCATAATTTTTCCGTTATCGCCGCATACGGTTACAATATTTTCATAAGTATCGATTGAACGAAGGTGTTCACTGGTAAGGTATTGAACGTTAAGGCTCCAATTTTTGCCCCAGTTTGTAGAGCGCAAGATTGTTCCGTTATTACCGCAAATCATTGCGATTGTAGGAGATAAAAATACCACGTCGTTCAAATAATCGAAACGGTTTGTATTTCTTGATATCCAGCTTGAGCCGAAATTAGAAGTATTCCACACTTTGCCGTCAGTGCCGCTGATTATTCCCCTGCCGTCAGTAAGATAGTTGGGTGAGAAAGCAATTGAGTGCATGGTGAATGGAATATCGAATCTTTGAGAAAATGATGTACCACCGTTAAATGTTTCAAAATAAGTGCCAGCATAACCTATAAAGATCGCATGATCAAGAACTCCAGGAGGCACACCGATACCTCTGATTGTATGGTCGGGAGTATCAAAAGGTCTGACAACATTCCAGGTATCACCAAAATCCGTAGATTTAATGATAACACCGCCCATACCCGCAGCCCAGACGACACCGTCACGGTTAGGGTCAAATTTTACGTCATTCATCCAGATATTAACATTAGAATAAGTTACTGTCCATTCTTCACCGGCATCCGATGTTTTAATCACAGTTCCACCCTGACCAACAGCAACGCCAATCTGCGAATTGATATCAGAAAAATCTACTCCGAACAATGAATAAGGAACTCCTGTCTGATACAGAGTCCACGGTATAGCCGGAGGAGGAGACGACGTAGTAAAATTCCAAACCGGTGAGGCAGGACCCCAACCTGACACATCACCAGCATATACACGCCAATAATAAATTGTGTTATAACCGAGCACACCTGCTCCGGGAGTAAACTGAGAATTTACGAGATTATTTTCATTAATAACAGTTGCGGAAAAATCAGCAACGGTTGAAACCTGAAGATTGTATTTTGTCGCATTAGGTACGTCCGACCAATCGAATAAAGGCCTAAGCGATATAAAGTTAGAATTGTTTTGCGGCTTTGATAATACGGGCTGTATCAAATCATACAATAAAGAAACAGAATAGTCTTTTTTCGATGAATTAATAATCCGTGAATTCGGATTCGTTCCTGCCTGTGCACTCTGCCAATCAAAAAAAACGTTTGATGTTGCCGCAATATAAGTAATAATAATTACGGCGAATAATAATCTTTTCATGATTGCAATATTTCAGTTTAAGTTAATACTACGACAATTTTATAAATATCACATACAGCAACTTTTAAAATGGTATTCATTCAGCTGCCATTGCGAAATCGAGAAAATAATCTGTTATTCCATATATAAATATTCGGAATAGAATATTATAAACGGGACAACAAACAACACAATATTTTTATACAAATTTTAGTATTGCAAATATTGAGCCGAAAATTATATGCGAAAAATGAATGTTTTTGATGTTTCCTAAATAGCAACAATAGTATGCAGACTTTATCTTAAGCGGACTAACTATGTTTTCAAGAAAGAAGCAATAGAAAAATAAGTAATTTTCATATAATTAATTATTGCTGCAATAGAAAATTCTTAAGTACTTCATCAATAAATCTTCGACCTGTTTTTCACGCAGGAGGATGTTAAAATATGAACCGGGAGGTAGTCGATTAATAAGATTATTTAATATTAACAATGCTGGTTTCTTCCATCATGGAATTTATTCTCAAGAGTGAATATTTAGAATCGGGATTTTCAAATTCACGGATTTTAGTATATTCTTTTAAGACAAAAGGAACACTTGCTGACATCAGAAAATCGGGACCGTCATTAACAGAAAAATGAAGGTGCGGCATAGTCGAATTTCCTGAGTTACCGAGTTGTGCAATCGGCATACCCTCTTTAACTCTTTCTCCCTTTTTAAAAAGGATAGAGCCCGGTATGCAGTGACCATAAACAGCATAAAACCCATTATCGAGTTTCAGAATAATATGATTACCTGCATACTCTTCAATACTGTTGAACGTTACGTCCTGAGCATCACCATTATTTTCCGGTTGACCATCAAGAACATAATAAACCTCTCCGTCACCGACAGCGTAAAGAGACTTACTATAACAGAAATAAGAAGAATTAATCTTTACGTCGCCTTTTGAGAATTCATTATTTTCATTAATCTGTACAATGTCTGAGGCATAACGCTCTCCATAACCGACCTTGCCATGCATAAAAAACAACGTATAGAAATGGTACTGCAAAGTGGACTGATTTAAGAAAATATAGTCATCTCCTTTAACAGGAGAAGAGATTACCAATGGTTTTTCAGCCTTACGCGGCGAGAAGACACCGCCTTCGACGGTTAACTCTTTATTGTTCACAGTATCTTTCATTAAAAAACTGTGCGAAACGTTTGACGGTAATGGATTTTCAAGAGGTATGGGAAGTTGTATGGACATGTAATAGGCATCAATTTTATCGAATGAGATATCTTTAGATGAAGGCAGCGGGTCTTTATAAATTGGAGGTAAATCATTTTTCTCAATCTTAAAAAGCTCTGCTTTTGAGTCATTATCCAGCACAACAACTTTCTCAAGTGTTAAACCTTCTTTTTTCCATTCCCACATTTTTAAAGTGTAACCTATACGTGTGTATTTTTCAGTAACAAAAGGAACATCATTCATGAATACTTCAATCTTCAAGGTTGAAGTGACTCTGTTTTTTTGAAAAGCAAAAGAAGATAGTAATACAAATACAGCAAGTAAAAATATTAATGATTTTTTCATAACGTATAATTTGAATTAATTAATTTTTCTTGATTTTCCAAAAGAGTCCGCCATTATCATGGCATCAAGAACTTTAGCTACTGTAATTTCGCAGGATTCATGGTGTATAGAAGAATCCGAAACACAAGCTTTTTCGGCAGCTTTCATGATGTAACTTTTATCAGTGTTAGTAATTCCAAGTCCGGATAATGTCGTGGGCAATCCAACGGACTCACAGAATGAATACACAGTATTTATTTCTTCAGAAGAAGCTGCAATAAGATGAAGTCCTGTAAGAACGCCGAATGCCACTTTCTCGCCGTGATAGAAAGCGTGGGTTTCTTCGAGAGCAGTAAGCCCGTTATGTACGGCATGCGCAGAAGCAAGACCGCTGCTTTCAAAACCAATACCGCTAAGAAGGATATTGGCTTCGGCGATGTATTCGAGAGCAGGAGTAATTTCATGATTTTCATTTGCTGCTTTTGCAATAACACCATATTCAAGAAGCGTCTCGTAACACAACTTTGCGATGTGCAAACCTGCAAGGGTTGTCAATCCACCGCATTCATTACTGGATTGCGATTTTTCACAAGACCTTGCCTCAAACCATGTTGCAAGAGCATCTCCCATGCCGGCTACAAGAAAACGAACTGGTGCGTTTGCGATAATGTTCATATCAACGAGCACTGCCGATGGATTTTTCTTCTGATAGTGGACGGCTTCGAAAACACCTGCAGGAGAATAAGTAACAGCACAACCGCTGCAGGGTGCGTCAGTAGAAGCGATAGTCGGGACTATAACAACGGGGATATTAACTCTGTCGGCGGTAATTTTTGCAGTATCAATTACTTTTCCGCCTCCCATTCCGATAATAACGTCTGCTTTTTCTTTCCTGATGAGAGATGTAATACGTGCAAGTTCTTCTTCGCAGCACTCACCTTTAAAGATTTCTATTTGAATATTTTCGGAAATCTCTTTTGAAACATACTTTGGAATAATTTTATCTTTAACAGATTTAGAACAGAGAATAATTCCTTTAGAGCCGAGGAGTCTGATTAGAAAAGGCAGTTCATTTATGGCACCTTGTCCCTGAATATACTGACCGGGAAAAACAGCTTTCTTATTCATAAATAATTAATTTAATTTCTGGGGTATAAGCCGTTAACAAAAATTATGGTATTATTTAAAAATATGCAATGCAGATTTAGAGCAGGGAGAGCAGCAAGAACTGGAAGAGCAGGAAGGGCGGGAAAAGTTCCGATAAAATACATCATGATGTTCACCAAGTCGAATCTTCGACTCGAACACACAGGAGGAGCAGGGAGAGATAATACTAATAAAAAAGGCGGTCATGAATGACCGCCTAATTAATAAATTACTGCTAAAGCAGAAAAGATAAAAAATAATAACTATTTGATGAGCATCATTTTTTTAATATCAGTGAAACCTTCAGACTGCAATCTATAGAAGTAAACGCCGCTTGAAAATTCTGATGCGTTGAAGTCAACTGTATAGCTGCCTGCAGATTTTATCTCATTTACGAGTGTTCTGACTTCCCTTCCGAGTACGTCATAAATCTTTAATGACACAAGTCCCTGCTTTGGAAGTGCAAAACTAATCTTTGTAGCAGGATTAAACGGATTAGGATAGTTCTGACTTAATGAATACACGTTTGGTATTGTCGAACCGAGTGGATTTACGCCTACTGCGGTATTAATAACAAGGCATGCATTCGGACGGGTTGACGCCGTTGACGTTGCAGTCAAACTACATCCAACGCCTCCGTCAACGTGATTATGGACGACAGTACCTGTCTGTGTTGTACCTGCGACTGTACTGTTTGAAGTCCAGGCTGAATTATCAAAACATATTTCAACAAGCAGGTTGCCGGTTCCATTCCAGTAATAAGGGGTCGCAAGCTGAATATACTGAAGACCGCTTCCCGGAGGAGTATAAGCAGATGATGTATAAACTTCACTCCATCCTGTAGTTGTCCATGTTGAAATAGTTGAAGCAGTGATAGTCTGCATTTTCACAGAAAAACCGCTCATTGCAGGTGCGCCTACTGTCAGTATTGTAAATCCAATTTTATTAATAAATCCTGCACCTCCACCGCCTGCGATTATTTCATCAGCCTTGTACAGAATCTGTGTTCTTGAATCTTCGTATAGAGTGTAGAATGGATAACTTGTTGAAGTTGTTCCTGTTCCAATACATGAAGTAACTTGAGCAATAATCTTAAAGGTTCTGAGTGTTGTTGAGTCAGTATTGTGTCCGGCGGAGTTATCACGGGCAAAAACTCTGTAAAATATCGAATCCCCTGCCTGAACGTCACTGCCTAAAGAATTGAATGCAGCAGAATACGTTGAACCCGCAGAATTCAATAATTTAAACTGTTTCACACCAGTCCCTGTATTATTTTTGTACCACTTTACCCAAGCTGAGTCTACGCCAATATTATCCGTAACTGTTGCTGTCACGGTTGCCGGCCATAAGGTTTTTGGTACGTCAGCGAGCGTAGTATGAACTATAACAGGTTTATTGGTATCGGGTGCGGCAATAAACGAAACCGTATTAGCAGGTGCTCCCGCAGGATATGTAGCAGTTCTGCTCAAACCATCAGTTGCTGTTATATAGTATCTGTATAATCCTGCACCGGAAAGTGGTAAGTTAGCAGTCCAGTTATCACCACCGGTATTTGACATTGTAACGTTAGAAGTAAGAACCGGATTATCTTTCGAATAATAAAGTTTTACTGTTGAAGGAGTAATCGGACTTCCAGCAGGAATTATTACGCAATTAACTGCTCTAGTTCCTGAAACGAGTTCTGTGTTACCGAGTGCTGTATGATTTATTGCAGGACCGATATCAACAGATGCTGTCCATGCCTGCATCGTACCTGTTTTATTATCAAACCAGAAAGGCCAGATTTTGTTGTTACCGGAGGTAATTCCTATGTAGTCACCCATATAATCTCCTGAGCCGCCCTCACCGACGGGTTTCCATCTATGATCAGAAACTTTAATATCTGTCCACGTTAAACCGCCGTCGATTGAACGTGACATATAAGTTTCGCAAGAATCGCCGAAGGACGGATAGTTTCTGTTATCATAATATACAACGTTAACACCACCGTTTTCATCAACTCTAATTGCCGGGAAGAACTGAACTTTACCATTATTTAGAGCATCCTGATTTACTCTTATGCCTGCTGACCAAGAAGTACCGCCGTCTGATGAACGATGAATAACAACGTCCGCGTCACTTCCGGCAGGTGCTAGATTAATTTGTGGGGCCACAACATAGATATATCCATTGTATGCACCGCCGCTTCTGTCAACACCGATACGAGGAAATCCGTTAATTCTAACACCCCAGCCATTAAAGGATGACGAACGGATACCGTTACCATCGAATGCATTTTCTGTAACAGTCCAGTTTGCACCGCCATTTGTTGACTTTGCAAAACCAAAATAGTCTTCAGTAAAAGGACTTGCTTGTAAAGGCGCTGCCCATGTAACGTATATTACTCCACCGGGACCTGTGATAATATCGCAACCTTGAGAAAAATGCCCTGATGGCGGAGTGTTAATCTGAGACATTGCGCTCCATGAAACACCGCCGTTTGTTGTGTAAGAAAATACTATAGGAGGAGCTGAAAGTGCAAAGTTGCTCCACACCGTGTAAGACCTTCCGTAATAAGGGCTTGCAGGATAGTCGTCTGTACCTGAAAAGTTTTTATCTGAGCTTGAACTTGTAATAGTATAAGGCATTGACCAGTTAACGCCAAAGTTTGTGGAATACTGACCGTACATAAAAGCTGTACCGACAGTATTCAGAGAAGTAAATACTATTACACCGTTTTTATCTATAGTAGGTGCAGGATCAGAAGTTGAACCCGGTTCGTTCGGCATTAAATCCGTGCCGTACCAATTAAGACCGCCGTTAGTCGTAACATAACATCCCTGTCCATACGTACTGCCAACAGTAGTATTAGCGGAACCGAACATAAAGTTAGGATTTGCTGTCTGGCTTACAAGAACTATTTCATCCTGTTGATTTGAATTAGGCAGAACTCTAAAGTTCGCTCCTACAGCCATAACACCCATTGGTGTATAATAGAGTGTCTGTTCTTTATTAGGATTTTCCCATGAAACGAAACTCTGAGGAAGTTTATTGTATATTCCAAGAGGTTTAGTAGTCGTTGACCATCTTTCCTGAGAAAAAGAGATATTGCTTACTAAAGCGAGCAATAGCAGAAAAAGAAACAATTTCTTCATTTTGTAATTATTTTAAATTGATAATGAGTGTATAAGTTAGTTATAAATAATATTAAGTAAAACGCAATTTATAAAAGCCGATAAGCTTTTGAAATACTGAGAAACAACTACAACAATAATTAATACATTGACATTTAGCTATAAATTAAAAAATTTAGTCGAAATCTAAATCATAAATATGAATCTATTAAAATTACAATTTAGAGTTGTAATTGTGCTGATTGCATTAATATCTTCTCTCTCCCAGTTTGGGTGTGACATAAAAGAGCCGACAGCCCCTGAATGGGATATCACGGGTAATTTACCGATAATAAACAGATACTATTACATCTATGATATGCTGAAGAATTCTACGAATACACATTATGACAGCCTAAACAGCAATGTAATATTAACTGGAACAACAGCTACTACAGACCTCTTTTCTGAGATTAAATCCGACGGTGTGGGCCAGTCATTTTATAACGTACCGACAAATCTAACTCAGGACACTACCATAATTATACATTTCGATGATTCTACGCAGGCATCCTTTATAAGTTTTCTAAGCGGAGAGTTAATCTTAAAATTCTGGGGTGTTACAGTTAATTCATACACGGTGAATTTATCCTTAGAAAACCTTCGATCCAGAAATGATACTGCTATAAAATATACTAATACTGTACAAGTACCTACTAATACACAAAGACAGATAAATATTCCACTCACTAACTGGATTTACAAATCAAACAACGGGGTATCGAATATAATAGCATTAAAATTAAGAACAATATCAAACTCAACTGAGGCAGCTACATTCAGCTCGGAAGTCACACCATATACTGTGGAAAGAATCGTAGGAAGGATAAAACCAACTTACATCGAAAGAGAATTCAGCAAGTCTGATTCTCCTTTTGGTACTGATGTACCCGAAGGATTTATTAATTTT
>JBHELA010000415.1:0-3610 GCA_041859005.1 Ignavibacteria bacterium | reverse complement strand
TATGGTTTAATTAAAGAATACTATGTAATCGGAGATAATGGATTCAAAACCCCCAGTTCAATTTCATCTAAAATTCCTAATCAGAATATTAGGGGTATTTCAGATGGTGCTGATTTCATTATATTTACTGCAAGTGAATTTCTTTCTGCTGCAAATAGACTAAAAGCTCAGCGTGAAGCACCGGGTGAAGGTCACCCAAATTATCTTAAAACACTTGTACTGGAACTCAACCAGGTATATAATGAGTTTTCTGGTGGATTGCTTGATCCCGTTGCTATGAGAAATATGCTTAAATATGCATACAATAACTGGACAAAAAGACCTGTATATGTTCTTTTCTTAGGAGACGGTAGTTTTGATTATAAGAATATATATAATCTAAGCTTTAAGAATTACGTTCCTCCAATCGAAAGGTCGGACCCAACCATGAATGAGATATCAAGTTATAACAGTGATGATTTCATTTGTGATATTAATGAAAATTTCACTTCTCCTGAAGCTGTTCGTACAGATTTTTCTAACGGACGTTTTTGTGTAAACTCTCTTGCTGAAGCAAATTCGGTTGTAGATAAGGTAATTGAATATGAATCAAGCTCAAATATTGGGAGCTGGAAGAAAGAAATTATGTATGTAGCTGATGATGGATGGACAACTGAAAATAATCAGGGACAGGAAGGTCCGTTACATACAGACCAGTGTGAAAGACTTGCAGAATCACATACACCTAAAGATTTTGAGAAGGAAAAGATTTATATTGTTACTTATCCTGCAATTATAACTCCGCAGGGAAGAAGAAAACCTGGTGCAAACGTTGATATTATTAAAGGTTGGAATGAAGGCCGCTTATTAATTAATTATACTGGACACGGTAGCACCGACCTCTGGGCTCATGAACATGTTTTCGTAAGAGAAGAATCGGTCCCTCAATTAAATAACAAAAATAGATATCCTTTTGTGACGATTGCCAGCTGTGACCTTGCCCGCTGGGACGATCCTTTTTTAATAAGTGCCGGTGAACAGCTTGTATATCTTAATAACGCTGGTGCTATTGGAGTTGTGGCAGCTACGAGACCGGTATATGCAACGTATAATGAAACTTTTAATAATGCACTTTGGGATAATCTGATGTTTGTTAAGGACACCCTTCATTTGCCTATTAGAGTCGGGAAGGCAATGTTTAATGTAAAAAACCAACTGCCTTCAATTCTTGAAAACGACATGAAATTTTGCCTAATAGGAGATCCATCATTAAGATTGGGCATTCCGCAGTACTTTACTAGAATCGACAGCATTAATAGAAAATCTGTTACATTTGATACTGTTATTGTTCAGGCACTTCAGAAAATGAAGATTTCCGGTAGTATTCTTAAGACAGACTCAACTTTCTGGGACAATTTCAATGGAGATATTGAGCTTAAAGTTCTTGATGTTAATAAAAATGTTTCTTTTATAGATTTTGGAAGATACTTTAATTTTCGATTGGACGGAGGAACTATTTTTAAAGGAAAAGCTAAAGTAAATAATGGTAGATGGAATATTGAGTTTATTGTCCCTAAAGACATTTCCTACAATAATGGAAACGGGCAGATACTAGGGTATTTCAATAATTCAGTATTTGAAGGTTCAGGCTATTCAGGGAATTTTGTTCTGAATGGTATCGATACTTCAGGTGTGAAAGATACCATAAGTCCTGATATTAGTCTGTTTATGGAAAGCAAAAGCTTTAGGAACGGTGATATAGTAAACCAAAATCCAAAACTTATCGCTGATTTCTTTGATGAGAGTGGTATGAACCTAACAGGTACAATCGGTCATAAAATTGAAGCAACATTAAATGATGACGATAATAATAAAATTGACCTTACACAGTTTTATAATACTACTAATGGTTACAAATACGGTACTGTTGAATATAAGTTTGACAACCTTACTGATGGGAATTATACAATTAAACTTGTTGGTTGGGATACTTATAATAACTTCAAAGAAACATACGTGAATTTTGTGGTCAAGAGTACTTCGAATCTTGTTGTATCTAATGTTTATAATTTTCCGAATCCAATGAAAGATAATACGCAATTCACTTTTCAACACAATTTTGATGTTCCGCTTAATGCTGATTTGTACATATATACCGTTGCTGGAAGAAAAATTCAGAATATTAAAAGAACTAATATAAGTGATAAGAATGTTTCAATAGAATGGGACGGTAAGGATGCCGACGGTGATCATATAGCTAACGGCACTTACATATACAAAATTATTGTTAAATCGGATGATGGTTCGTATTCTAACGTTCAGACAGGTAAGCTCGTAAAATTAAAATAATAATAATATAAATATAATATTTAACGGAGGTAAAATGTTAAGTAATTTGAAAGTAAAGTCATTGATCGGGTTAGTTATAGCAACTGTTGCTTTTTTCTCTTTTGATACGACTTATGCTCAGAACACTATTTCAACTGGTGTTCCTTTTCTATTAATCGGACCAAACTCAAGAATGTCAGGTATGGGTGAAACAGGTACGGCTTTTGCTGATGATGCTACGGCTATGCACTGGAATGCTTCCGGTCTAGCTTTTCAACAGACAAATACCGAAATCAACTTCACACATTCACCGTGGTTGCCTGGATTAGGTCTTTCAGATCTATTCTATGACTATCTTGCTGCACGTCAGTATGTAAAGTCTATAAATGGTACTGTCGGTGCAAGTTTAACATACCTTAATATCGGTGATGTTATAACAACTGATGAATTCGGAAATCTTACGGGCAAAGATTATAAAGCCTACGAGTTTGCATTCGCAGTTGGTTATGCAACTAAAATCAGCAAACCAATAGGAATTGGCATTGTTGCAAGACTTATATATAGTAGGTTGTCGCCAAATGATATTCAAGTTGGAAATCAAACAAATACGGGAGTTGGTTTTACTACCAGCTTTGACCTGTCAATGTTGTACAAAATGGATAGAGGACCAAAATTTCTCAAAGATAAGTTTTCATTCGGAGTAAATCTGTCTAACATGGGTCCAAAGATTTCTTATGTTGATGCTGCGCAGGCAGACCCTCTTCCGACTCAGTTGAGGTTTGGTATAGCGTACACCCTTCTTAAAAATGAAGGTAATGAGCTTTATATAACCGCAGACTTTGCTAAGCTTCTTGTTAACAGAGTCGATGCTACAAATGTTGATCCATTCTATAATGCATTCTTTACTTCCTGGAAAGGCGGAATAGAAGGTATTGCATCTTCGTTCCAGACTTCAGTCGGTGCTGAGTACTGGTATGGAAACCCGAAACTCATAGCGCTTAGAGCTGGTTATTTCTACGAAGATCCATCAAACGGTAACAGAAGGTTTATGACTCTCGGAGCAGGTTTAAGATACTCTCTGTATGGATTTGACTTCAGTTATATTACCGGTACAGAAGATAATCATCCGCTTGCTAACACTCTTAGATTTGGATTGATTGTTGCATTTTAATTAATGCTAAATCCCTTTATAAAAGCTTATAAAAGGCATATATTTAAAAGATATATGTCTTTTTAATTTAATAAAAATTAAAATATTCAAATGAAAAATATCTCTTTAGCATTAGTATTTATTATTATTTTT
>JBHELA010000371.1:0-4173 GCA_041859005.1 Ignavibacteria bacterium | reverse complement strand
TGATTCTAATATAAATACATTCAATTCCCGTGCCAAGAACTAAGTTTATAATAAAACAACAAATTTCAGTTTATATCCATTTTTATATGTGTAATTTATACGCAAAATTACAATAATATGTAGATATATTGCACCCTTCTTTAGAGCAGACTTTAACGAAGTTTATAAATTCTCTATCTTTTATTTTCAATGTGCAAAAAATACACAAAAATCCATAAGAAAATGTGTATATAATGTGCATTTATTATACATGATTCCATTGAAGTCGATCCCAATCGTGTTATTTCATTAGTATTTTACAAGAAAAGCAGAAATGCAAAAGAAATATTAGTGAAATTTAGAAAACGTAGCTTTAAAAGTCTGTGTAGTTTCTGAGGATAAGAAGTCAAACCGGAACCGGTACGGTTTACTCTGTAACTTTATTAATGTATATTAAAAAAGGCTGATGCAAGTCAGCCCTTTGGGTTATTCATTTATAGATTAAACTATTCTACCTATTCATCAGCAGTTCATTCAAGCTGCCGTACTTTGAAATATAATCCTCATGACTTCTTGATATAACTTCCCACGCCTCTTCTCTGCCGTAAACATGAGTGATTTCACAAATCCTTTTTTCCGCTCCGGGCGCTTCTTTGTATGTTAAAAAGTAATGCTTGATCCTGTTTATTAATGATGTCGGCATATCGGATATATCATCCCACTGTCCGAAAATATTATCTTTGTGCATTACCGCTATTATTTTATCGTCTGCTTCATCTCCGTCAATCATACGCAGTCCGCCAATCGGTACTGCATTTAATAGTATATCGTTGTGCGTGATTACTTTTTCCGTGATTACACAAATATCAAGCGGGTCGCCGTCTCCCTTAATTCCTATGCGTCCCGTTTTTTCACAGCAGAACTCTGCGACTTTATCACCGCAGTATGTTTGCGGTATCAGTCCGTATGGTGTCGGACAGACGTTTGAATAAAGCTGCGGTCTGTCAATCGTTAAATAACCGCTTTGTTTATCAAGTTCGTATTTTAAAGTATCTGTAGGTACGATTTCAATGTATGCCGTCAGTATTGCAGGCGAGTGTTTCCCTATAAAGACGCCATGCCAGGGATGTGCCTTTAAGATTGGTCTTACTTCATTCCAGAATCTCTCTATGTTCTTTATATCCATAATTTATTAATTTGAAATGTAATTTAAAGATTGCTTTATTATTTCTTCAGTCGTTAAGTTTGTATCCTGATTATTCTTTAAAACTTCCCTTATGATTTTTTCTGCATCATTCCTCTGGTACCCCAGATTCATAAGCGCATTCAAAGCATCAAAGCGTGACTGCTCTTTTGCGGACATGTCTTCAATTCTCGTGTTAAGGTCGGGGAGTGCTTCATTCGTAATCTTGAATATCTTATCTTTTAAAGCTAATGATATCATGTCAATTTTCTTCGGACCGATACCCGGAATCTTTACGGCAGTAAAAGATGTCCGGTTGTTTATCAGTCCTATAATCTCTTCAAAAGTTGCATAATATAATATCGTATTGGCTGTCTTAGCGCTTATTCCGCTGACTGAAATGAGCAGCTTAAAAATCTCTTTTTCCTTTTCATCGAAGAAACCGTATAAGTTCAAAGCATTTTCTTTGACGTCAAGATAAGTGATTAATAAATACTCCTCGTTTATTTCAGGGATGTTTTCAAGAACTCTCTTTGACACAAAAACACTGTACCCTACTCCGTTTACATCTAGTACTATTTCGTTTCTGAGTTTTTTCCTGAGTGTTCCTCTTAAAAATGAAATCATGATTGCCTCCTGTAAATCTTATCGGGATTCTTTTCCAGAAAATCTTTCCAGTTAGTTTTCTTTCTGGCAGGTCTATAACTTGTGCTATTTTCAGAGTTGTAATGATGACAAAGCGCAATCGCAAGAGCATCAGACGAGTCATTAAGCATTCTGTTCACTTTAAGCGATAAAATATTCTTGATGTATGTCTCAACTGTTTGCTTCGTGGAAGAGCCGTTTCCTGTTACTGACTTCTTAACTTCACGCGGCGAGTATTCAAACACATCTACTCCTGAGTTAAGCGAGGCTACCATTACAGCCCCTCTTACCTGCCCGAGTTTCATCGTTGATTGTATATTCTTCCCGAAGAATGCTGTTTCAATTGCAAGTTGATCCGGTTTGTAAAGTTTTATCTTCTTAAGACAGAAATCATAAATCGATTTCAGTCGATTTGGCATTGGCGTCTTTGAACTCATTATTATTGCATCATAGTTCAGGACTTTAAATAATCCGTTTTTTGTTTCAATCACCCCGACTCCTGTAACTACAGAACCAGGGTCAATGCCGATAATCTTCATATCAAATTATAAGTCGGCATTAGTAAAAATATTCTGAACGTCGTCATACTCTTCAACGTTTTCAAGAAACTTAATAACGGAAGCGGATTTCTCTTCATCCAAAGCAACACGGTCTTTTGGGATGTACTGTAAGTTAGCAGATTCAATCTTATAGCCTTTTTCTTCAAGACCTTTGCGAACAGTTTCAAGATTTTCAATAGGGGCAATGATTTCAAAATGATCTTCTTCGGTTGTTAAATCATCTGCACCTAATTCAAGTATAACTTCCATTACATCATCTTCGGTATGTGTTCCTTTTTCTATCGTTACAACACCTTTGCGTTCAAACATCCATGCAACTGAACCTGCTTCACCCATGTTGCCGTTATTTTTTGAAATTAAATGACGCAATTCTGCAACAGTTCTGTTTTTATTATCTGTAACACTTTGTATTATAACTGCAACTCCGTGCGGTGCATATGCTTCGTATGTGATTTCAGTGTACATTACACCTTCAAGTTCTCCTGTACCCTTCTTTATTGCCCGCGTTATGTTATCTTGAGGCATGTTGCTCGACTTTGCGCTTTGAATCGCAAGTCTTAAGCGGGGATTACCAACAGGATCACCGCCTCCGTCCCTTGCAGCGATTGTTATTTCCTTAATGATTTTCGTGAAAACTTTCCCTCTCGCTGAATCAGTTGCAGCTTTTTTCCTTTTGATGGTTGCCCATTTAGAGTGTCCGGACATAACTTAAATAATAATTTTAATAAAAACTTTTAATTAATTTTAATATCTTTTATCACAAATTTAGTATAACCGTTCTTGAAATTCTTATCTATTGAATAACATATATCGCAAACCGCGTCTTTTGTAATTTTTCCTGCTAATTTCTTTGAGTTATATTGGATAGCATTCCATACCTTATCTGATTTGCTGTTACTAATCTTGAATACATGTGCATCAGTTTTTGTGTACTTAACCTCATCGACAATCTTTACATTTCTTGTAACGAATACCGGCTGAGGATTCCCCGGACCGTATGGTTCAAAGAAAGATAAAATTTTTGAAAAAGTAGGATTGATTTCCTCAAAGGTTAATTCCATATCAACCTCTATTTCCGGTTGAAGTTCTTCTTTTACAAGCTCGCCCTTTGCAATTTCATTAACCCGTCTTCTTAACTCATCTATATTCTTTACATCAATTTCAAGTCCTGCAGCATGACAATGTCCGCCGTATTGTATTAGCAAAGGTTCGCATTTTTTTAATGCTTCATAAATGTTGAATCCGTTTATGCTTCTTGCACTTCCTTTTGCGGAGTCTTTAATCGTTGTAAGAACTATTGCAGGTCTGTTGTATTTTTCAACAAGTCTCGCAGCTACAATGCTTATTACTCCCGGGTGCCAGTCGTTGTTATGAAGTACTATGCAGTAATCGTTCGCTGCCTTAAACTCATCTTCGTATAACTCAAATGCGTTCTCTGTTATTATCTTGTCTATTTCTCTTCTGTTTGCGTTCTCATCATCAAGTATAGTCGCGAGTTCTGTCATAACAGATTCATCTTCGCTTGTCAGTAAATCAACCGCTCTGCTTGCTTCACCTAATCTTCCTACTGCATTAATCCTTGGTGCCAGCGAAAAAACAATATTCGATGTATTGACCTTGCTTTCTTTAATACCAATCTTTTCTATAAGTGCCTTTATTGAAAGTCTTGGTTTGTTATTGATTATATTGAATCCTTCGTTTACTAATATTCGATTCTCGTCAATTATTGGAACAATGTCGGATGATGTAGCTATAGCAACAAAATCCAGCAGCGAATGAGCAAACTTTACATCTTTTCTTATATTG
>JBHELA010000145.1:0-8492 GCA_041859005.1 Ignavibacteria bacterium | reverse complement strand
AACGATAATACTCCCGTAACCGTGTTTATACTCGATAATGCAACTACGGGAATGACGGGAGGTCAGACTTCTTCTGCTTCAGGACATATAGAAGAAATTTGCAAAGGGCTTGGAGTTGAAGAAGAACATATTCACATACTTAATCCTATGAAGAGATATCATGAAGAGAATATGAAGATTATTGAGAAAGAACTGGAGTATGAAGGAGTGTCTGTGATTATTCCAAGAAGGGAATGTATACAGACGATTGGAAAGCATAAGAAAGAAAAGACGGGCGGGGAAAAGCCGAAGTAGGTAATTCTATTATTATAAATAAGATATTCAACACTTAGATCACGACGCAGCAAGAGCTGCAAACAAAGAAAAGATTTTACCACAGAGTCACACAGAGGTGGTCACAGAGTGCACAGAGCAAATACATGAAATACTAGAAAATTTACCGCGGAGGTCGCAAAGAACGCAGAGAGAATATAGATTGTAATTTGGAGAAAGAGGCTTAATCAACAAAGATTGCAAGATATTATTTACGGGAATTAAAAAAAGTAATAATTTCCTTTATGCTAAAAGAGCTGATGTTAAGAATAATTTAATATTGTAATTTTTAGTTTTAATTTATTGAAAGGTTTTAAATTATGAAGAAAGATATTATTTTAGCGGGTGTAGGAGGGCAGGGGATTCTTTCTATAGCTTCTATAATTGGTGTTGCAGCAGTAAATCTCGGGCTGTTCGTAAAACAGGCAGAGGTTCACGGCATGAGTCAGAGAGGCGGCGATGTTCAGTCGCATCTTAGACTTTCCAGCAAAGAGATTTTTTCAGATCTTATCCCATTTGGGAAAGCTGACATGATAATTTCTGTTGAGCCGATGGAATCGCTGAGATATCTGCCTTATCTGTCAAAAGATGGATGGATTATCACTAATGTTAAACCGTTTGTGAACATAAAGAATTATCCTCCGATAGAAAATGTTATAAAAGAAGTAGAGGCACAGCATCATCATATTTCGTTAGATGCAGACAGAATCGCAAGAGAATCCGGTTCTCTCAAATCGGCAAATATGGTTATTCTCGGTGCAGCATCACCCTTTATTGATATAGCTTATGAAAATCTTGAAGAAGCCATAAGGTTTGTATTCGGAAGAAAAGGAGATGATGTAGTAAACGTAAATTTAAAGGCAATGAAAGCAGGCCGCGATATTGCGGAACAAAATAAATAATAAGTTAAATGAAAAATCTTATTCTAATTATAATAACTGTAATAACAATTACAGGTACGTTATCTGCTGCTGATTCACTGGTTGTAAGTACTATGAAAACCGGAGTATCAGGAGGTGATATTTCTGGTATTGAGTTTATAAATGCAAACACGGGTTTTATTGTTGCTGATGATATATCTTATCCGGAGAATAATTCGGTATTAAAAACTACTGATGGTGGATTAACTTGGACAAAGCTTGTTGTTAGTGCTTTAATAAACAGACCTCGTTCAGTTGATTTTGTGAATGCTTCTGTTGGATATGTTGCAGGATACAGCGGAATGGTTATTAAGACTACTGACGGTGGGAATACATGGACAGCATTAACAACCGGTGTAACAACGAACCTGAATGATGTTAAATTCTGGGATGTTAATACTGGTTATATTTGCGGTTCATCGGGTTTAGTTATGAAAACAACTGATGGTGGTACATCATGGTCAACAATGGCTACAACGGGTACAAACACAAGATATGCAATTGAATTTATGAGTGCTAATGAAGTCCTTGTATGCGGATCAAGTACTACTGTTGCAAAAACCACTGATGACGGAGCTAGTTGGGTTTTACAGACTATAAATCCAATATCACCTGTTATTTCCATTTACGACATACAGAAAATTAGTCCGACGACAATTATTGCTTGCGGTACGTCTCAGGTTATTTTTAGATCAACAGATGCAGGAGCTACTTACAACATTGCACTTGATAATGGAGCTTCAGCAATTTATTCTATGTCATTTGCAGATTCTCTAAGAGGCATCCTTGTCGGCTCCAATGGTTTGAATTACAGAACTACTAACGGTGGTGTTACATTTGACAGTGTTGGAGTAAACGCTTTCACTGCTCAGGTTTGCAGGGCAGTTTACATGAAATCACCAACAGAAGTATTTGTAGGTGCAGATATGGGAAATATACTTCGTTCAACGAACGGAGGTGTAGCTTGGAATTTATTAACAACAGCATCATACCTTTACGGCATGAATTTCCTTAATTCAACAACAGGAATGTGTGTAGGATACAGAGGTATTGCTCTTAAAACAACAAATGGTGCCGTAAGCTGGACTGATAGTAAATCTATAAATGGATTTGAAGCCTATGACGTGAAAATGGTAAGCGCAACAACTGTTTTTGCTTGTGCTGCATCAGGAAGATTTTATGCTTCAACAGACGGCGGAATGAATTTCGTTGAAAGGAATTTACCGGCTCTGACAAGTACTAACAAAACAATATGGTTCTTCAATTCAAATGAAGGGTTTGCGGGAAATGAAGCAGGCGGACTTTACAAAACTACAAATGCCGGAGCAGTATGGACTCAGGTATTTAGTTTTGGAGCGAGTAACAACAACATAGAAGACATATTTTTCGTGAATGACAGTGTTGGATTTGCATGCGGAGACGTTGGGAAATTCGTTAAAACCACTGACAGAGGTGCTACATGGGACAGCACAGGAATAGACGGTCCCGGCACTAAAACACTTTGGGAAATGTCTTTCCTGAACGTAAACACGGGTTACATTGGCTCTACCAACGGATGCATTTATAAAACCTCTAATGGCGGTGCGAACTGGACTTTGCAGAATGATACTACAGGTTTATTTGGTGTTGATGTTATTGATATTGAAGCAGTGAGTGAAACCAGAGGAATAGCAACAGGTGAGATGGGTAAGCTCTTTAAAATTGTAAATGCTAATCAGTGGGTTGTTGATAAAACTATTCTTACAAACTGGGGTCTTGCCGATAATCTCTGGAACGTTAACTTTGTTAGTACAAATGTCGCTTTCCTTTCAGGGTACAACGGAACAGTCTATAAAGTTGATGTTCTTACAGGTACAGGCACAGGGAATGAACAACTTATTTCTGATTATTCATTAAGCCAGAATTATCCGAATCCATTCAATCCCGTTACAACGATTGAATTCAGCATACCAAAAAATGAATTCGTAAATTTAAAAGTTTACAATATTCTTGGCAAGGAAATTAAAAACCTTGTCAGCGGTAATTTGCAAGCAGGTAAATATACTGTTAATTTTGATGCAGCAAATTTACCGAGCGGAATGTATTTCTATAAATTAACTTCCGGTACTTTTTCATCAGTAAAGAAAATGACTCTAATCAAATAAATATATCCATTTTACTTTTTCTTCAAGGGCTGTTAGAAATAACAGCCCTTTTTTATTTATTAAAATCAGTTTCTCAAATTGAGAATTATAATTTTTACATTTTGCGAAATTCCCTGTTTTTGAAATGTCGAAACAGTCAAAATATACTTAATTCCACTATTTTGTTCTTTACATCTAAACACTTTTAATGAAACCAGAAAAATACAGACAAAAAGTGAGTTTTTTCTCACAATGAGACGAATTTTCTCAAAATGAAACTTAAAATATTATTTCTTTTCTATAAAATGCTTGTTTTGAGATTTAAATGCTGTTTTAATTTTGGCACACATATTGAAACTAATATTATTAGATATAGTATCTCATTAAAATTAAGTAAAAATCAACAACAATGAAAACACGTAATTTGGAAACAACAGCTAACATGACAAGATTTGATTTGAGTTTTGTAGTAATTATTTCAACAATTATCGTCACTTTAATTATTGGCTTTATTTTCAGATAAAAGCCGAGAAAACAGAAGGTCAGATTCAAATGGAAAACAAGAAAATATTACTGATTGATGATGACGATTCAACGCTTGAATCACTTTCGTCATATCTTGAAGAACTCGGATACAATGTTTTAAAAGCCAGAAACGGGATAACCGGGCTTGAAATTGTAAAAAACTTACGTCCTGATTTAATTATCTCCGATATTAGAATGCCGGGATTAAATGGTGTAGAGTTTGCTTTCATATTAAAAGGTCTAAAGTACAATACACCGCTGATATTGATTTCTTCGTATGATTATAAAGATAATAAGTTTATTGATAAGTGTTCGTTTGGTTATGTGCAGAAACCTATTGATATTCACTTGTTAAGTAGTATGATAACGGATGCTATGACGAAGAGTATAATGCATACTAACCTAACATAGAATTTGTTAAAATGTTTTTCTCCCTAATAATAATAGGCAAAGTTAGAATCAATTAAGCCCCCTATTCCCCTTAATTGTCACTTTGCCTATTTTAGAACCCTTGTGAAAGTGCAGGAAACCCTCGTGAAAGATTAAATAACCCCAGAACCCATTCCTTCCTTCCTTTTTTAATTCAATAGACTTTTTTAAACCGCTTGTTTTTCATAATTTGCTTTATGAATGCAGTAGAAATCATTAAGAAAAAGCGAAACGGCGGAAAGCTTTCAAAAGAAGAAATTAATTTCTTCATCAGCAAACATCTTGAAGGAAAAATTACGGATTATCAGGTCTCTGCATTTCTAATGGCAGTGCATTTTAAAGGCATGGACGATGAAGAAACGCTTCATCTTACGGAATTAATGCTTAACAGCGGTGAAATCATTGACCTTTCTTTTATTAAAGGCGTAAAAGTTGACAAGCACTCAACCGGCGGTGTAGGAGATAAAACCTCTATTATTATTTCTCCTCAAATCTCAATGCTCGGTATCTATGTACCGATGATTTCCGGAAGGGGACTCGGGCATACAGGCGGTACACTCGATAAACTCGAATCCATAAAAGGATTTAATATTAATAAAAATATTCAGCAGTATAAAGATACGCTCGCTAAGATTGGCTGCGTAATGATAGGGCAGACTGATACTCTCGCTCCTGCCGACAAAAAGTTTTATGCACTGAGGGATGTGACCGCGACTGTTGACAGCATACCGCTTATTACTTCCAGCATACTTAGCAAAAAACTTGCAGAAGGTGCGGAGGCACTAGTTTTTGACGTTAAGATGGGAAGCGGTGCAAATCTTCAGGATGAAGATGAATCCAGAGAGCTTGCAAAGAAACTTGTATCCGTATCGAAGAAGTTTGGTAAAAAAGCCATTGCAATACTTACGGATATGCACGAGCCTCTCGGCTACAAGATAGGCAACTGGCTTGAAGTTGAAGAGTGTATAGAAGTCATGAAAGGCAAGCAGGTTTCTGATCTGATAAAAGTTAACAACGTACTCGCAGGTGCAATGATATTTCTGGGCGGAAAGGCAAACAGTATTGATGAAGGAGAAAAAATTGCCGATGAACTGCTGGCAAGCGGTAAGGTCTATGATAAGTTTCTGGAAATGGTGAAAGAACATGAAGGCAGCGTTGAATATGTGGAAGATTACAAGAACTTGAAGAGGGCAAAATACTCGCGAATAATTTCTGCGGATAAATCAGGTTTTATCTCTAAACTCGATGCATACGGATTCGGTCTAGCAAACGTAGAACTCGGCGGAGGAAGAAAGAAGGCTGATGATAAGATTGATTTCCTTTCGGGTATTATTCTTAATAAGAAATGCGGAGATGAAATCGTGAAGGGCGATGCAGTATGTGAAGTATTTGCAGAAGACGAAGATAAATTTGAAAAATCACTTGAACTGATTAACAATTCCATTGATATAAGCGAAAAGAATACCTTTAAGAAAAACTTAATCATAGATATTATAGATTAGTATGTTCAAATTAACCGGCAAAATAATTTCGACAATAATCACTTTAGGTTTCATTGTCCTACTTTCCGGTTACTTTATTTACAGGTCGTTCACTGATACAGGGAATACTGAAAATAATAAAGCTTCCAATGAATATTATACTGTCGTAAGGGTTGTTGACGGAGATACTTTTGAACTTAACGACAAAAGCAAGGTTCGTCTGCTTGGGATTGATACTCCCGAAGTTTATGACTCTCAAAAGCTTGATAGGGATGCTGAATCGAGCGGACAGGATATCAAGACTATCAAGAAACTCGGAAAGATTGCAAGTGACTACGTTAGAGGTATTGCAGAGGGTAAACGCGTGAGGCTTGAAAGAGACCCGAAGAATGATGACAAGGATAAATACGGCAGACTGCTCAGGTATGTTTATCTTGAAGACGGTACATGCATTAATGCGAAGATAATCAAAGACGGCTATGCACAGGTTTATGATAAATTTGAAATAACAAAGATTGATGAGTTCAGGAAATTGCAGAAGGAAGCCCGCGAGAACAACAGGGGACTCTGGGGTCCTGTCGATGGACTGAAGCAGTTGAATTAAGATATGAAGCCCGCAGTATGAATGCGGGTTTTTTGTATGAATAAAGAATTAAATTTATAATATATGAAATCTAAAATACTCGATACGGCAATTACTTTTGATGATGTCTTGCTCGTCCCTGCAAAGTCTGAAGTCCTTCCCCGTGAAGTAAAACTGCAGACTAAACTTACAAAGAAGATAACGCTTAATATTCCCTTGCTCTCAGCGGCGATGGATACAGTAACGGAATCTGAACTAGCTATTGCTATTGCACGCGAAGGCGGAATAGGTATCATTCATAAGAACATGTCTCCAGCAAGGCAGGCAGAAGAAGTTGATAAAGTGAAAAGAAGTGAAAGCGGTATGATAAGGAAACCCGTTACGCTTACTGCTTCTGCGACAATCGGCGATGCGTTAAGCGTTATGGAAAAGTTCAGCATTTCGGGAATACCGATTATTGATAAAGAAGGAAAACTCATCGGAATACTTACAAACAGGGATTTAAGATTCAATCCGCGAAGAGAGATGCTTATAAAAGATGTTATGACAAAAGATAATCTCATAACGGCACCGATGGGAACCGACCTCACTAAAGCCGAATTGATTCTGCAGAATCACAGGATTGAAAAGCTTCCTGTAGTTGATAAAAGCGGCATCCTGAAAGGGCTTATTACTTTCAAGGACATACAGAAGCGAAAAAGTTTCCCCAATTCATGCAAGGATGAGTTTGGCAGGCTTCGTGTCGGAGCGGCGGTAGGAATATCGGGTGATACTCTGGAAAGGGTTGCTGAGCTTGTGAAAGCAAGCGTTGACGTTATTGTTGTCGATACGGCTCACGGACATTCAAAGGGTGTTCTTGATACTGTAAGAAAACTTAAGAAAAAGTTTGGCGTTGAAATCATAGCAGGAAATGTTGCCACTGCCGAAGCAACTATTGATTTAATAAATGCAGGTGCCGACGGAATTAAAGTCGGCATTGGTGCGGGTTCAATTTGTACGACGAGGGTAATTGCAGGCGTCGGAGTTCCCCAGCTTAGTGCAATTCTCGAATGCTCACGCGCGGCAGCGAAGTTTAAAATACCAATTATAGCAGATGGCGGAATTAAGCAGACGGGTGACGTTCCCAAAGCAATCGCAGCGGGTGCAAATTCTGTGATGGTAGGCGGTATGCTTGCCGGCACGGATGAGACTCCCGGCGAGAAAGTTCTTTATGAAGGAAGAAGTTTTAAGGTCTATCGCGGGATGGGTTCGATTGAAGCAATGAAGGAAGGTTCGAAGGACAGGTATTTTCAGGATATGGAATCCGATATTAAAAAGCTCGTGCCCGAAGGAATCGAAGGAATAGTCCCTTACAAAGGTCCGTTGAAAGATACTATCTATCAGATTATAGGCGGACTGCGTGCCGCGATGGGATACTGCGGAGCGAAGGATATTAATGCAATGAGAGCAAAGACAAAGTTCACAAGGATTACAAATTCCGGCTTGAGGGAAAGCCATCCTCATGACGTGAAGATTACAAAGGAAGCTCCTAACTACGGTGCAAAGGGATAACTGAAAACAAAAACTTATACTTTAAAATATTTGTTCACAATACTAACAATAAAATAAATTCAAACATGGATAACTTTAATAATCAATACGTACAAACAAGACCCGTCACAGAGGAGCAGACCAACGAAATGGTCCGCAGGTTTATGCTTTCGGTTTACAACTGGATGACGCTCGGACTCGGGCTCACGGCAGTAGCTGCATTCGGTATTGGACGCTCATCGCTCGTAAACGTCATACTCGCAAATCCAATGCTCTTCTGGGGAATAATCATCGTTCAGTTTGCCGTTGTGCTTGGAATGTCTTTTCTCATGAAAAAGATTAATTCTTTCGTGGCAGTCGGACTTTTCTTCGTTTACTCATTGCTGACGGGCGTTACATTCTCGACGCTGTTTTTGGTTTACACGGAAAGCTCTATATTCCTTACGTTCTTCACGTGTGCCGCTATGTTTGCCGGCACGAGCGTATTCGGTTACATAACAAAGATTGACCTTTCACGCTTCGGCGGGTTTCTTATGATGGGACTGATAGGAATTATTATCGCTTCGGTTGTAAATATATTCCTGCAAAG
>JBHELA010000053.1:0-3661 GCA_041859005.1 Ignavibacteria bacterium | reverse complement strand
CTTGGTTTGTTATTGATTATATTGAATCCTTCGTTTACTAATATTCGATTCTCGTCAATTATTGGAACAATGTCGGATGATGTAGCTATAGCAACAAAATCCAGCAGCGAATGAGCAAACTTTACATCTTTTCTTATATTGCATACGGATTGAATTAGCTTGAAAGCTACTCCCGTTCCGCATAGATGCTTAAACGGATAATCGCATCCTTGCTGTATCGGGTCCATTATCGCAAAAGCCTCTGGGAGCTTGTCGGGTGGTTGATGGTGATCACATATAATAATCTGAACTCCCTTTTCATTCGCATACTCAACTGTATTAGTCGCTGTAATACCGCAATCTATCGCTACTAAAAGTTTTATTCCTTGAGAATAAGCTTCGTCAATCGCATAATTTGATAGACCGTATTCCTGATTAATTCTGTTAGGTATGAAAACTGATACTTCTACATTATTGTGTTTTAAGAAAAGCGAAAACATTGAAGCGCCTATTATACCGTCAACATCATAGTCGCCTAATACCATTACCTTTTCTTTTGATTCAATGCATTGAAGTATTCTTTGTGTAGCTAAGTCACAACCCTTCATCAATGAAGGATCGTAAAGCTTATCGATTGTAGGTTTAAAAAATTTAAAGACTTTTGAATAATCTGTAACTCCTCTCATGTAAAGAAGTTTAGCAACAGATTCCGGAATTTTTATTTTTCCGTTAAGATTACGCACCTCGTTAATAAACGTATCAAATCGGGCGTATCCCTTTCCCCCGTCTTCCGGGTAAAGTTGTTTTAATTTCCAAATTTTTTCCAATTTTGCTCATATTAATTTTTCTTTTTGTGCTCAAAGGGGGACTCGAACCCCCACCTAAATACTTAGACTGCACCCTGAATGCAGCGCGTCTACCAATTCCGCCATTTGAGCATGGTTGTGAAGTATTCTTTGTGTGCTGTAATTTACATAAACACACACACAAATTCAATTTTGAAATTTATCACTGTTACTTCTCAAACTTATCTTCGTATATCGAATTTTTCTTATGTTTTTGAGTGGCAATTGTTTTTTCTTTACCAATACCCCTGTCTATTATTTGAAACAACCTATGTCCACTTTTTTAGAATATTGACTTGACAATTGTAATTATTAAAAATATATTTGTATTGTTAATTAACTTATTTTAAAAACGCCTTAAAATATCGGAGGTATTAAATGGCAAGAATTAAAAACATGTTCTTTGTTCTTCTGACCGTTGCATTTCTGTCTGGCCTTATAGCCGGATGTGGTGGTGGTGTAAGTGAAGAGCAATTAAAACAATTAAATGACTTGAAAGCTGAAGTTGAATCACTTCAGAGTCAAGTAAATGCAAAAGAAGGTGAAAGATCTTCATTGCTAAAGCAAATAGCTGACAAAGATGCTAAGATCAAAGATTTCCAGAAGCAGACTGAGCAAGCAAAAGCTAACTGTAAGTAATCTTTGATTCAATTAAAAACACAAAATTTTAAAACAAATTTTAAAAAGGAGATTTTAACAAAATGAAATTTCATAAATTATTAGTAGCTTTACTAGTTCTCTCCTTAGGTCTAGGTGTTCAGTTGACAGCATTTGCTCAAGACGAAGTACCAGAGATGACAGAGGAAGAATGGCAGAAGCAAATGGATGAGAATACCGCAATGAAGGCAGATCTCATGGGTAGACTCGATCAATTATCAAAAGATATTGATAACCTGAAAAAACAAAATACCGAAAAAGATGCAGCAGTCGTAAAAGCTGAAGAAGATTTATATGCATCAGTCGGTTCTACAAAAAGTGATGTTGCTCAATTCAGAGCCAATTTTGAAAAAGTAGAAAAAGCTCTCAAAGATAAAAAGGAAAGCAAAGAAGACGTACAGAAAGCTTATGACCTTCTTTCTCTTAACAAAGCAAGATGCTTACCTGAATTCTATGAAAGATGGAAAAAAATGAAAGCCGCATTAGATGCATGGGGTCCTGAGAAAAAAGCTGGTTACACAGTTGTAAAGGGCGATTGCCTCTATAAGATTGCTGGCAAGAAAGAAATCTACAACAACGTAAAAATGTGGCCTGTACTTTGGGAAGCTAACGAAAAAGGCGTAATCTCTGCACCTCCGAGAGTTCCTAAGACTATCAAGAATCCGCATTGGATTTATCCGGGTCAGGTTCTTACAGTTCCTGCTTTAACTGCAGATTTACAGAAAAAAGCTGAAGATAAAGCAAAGAAATACAGATACACAAGAAAGAAAAGAGTAACAACAACTACAACAACAGATACAAAGAAAGACGAAAAGAAAGATGTAAAGAAAGAAGAACCTAAGAAAGAAGTTAAAAAAGAAGAACCTAAGAAGAAATAACTTAGATCTTTTAGATAATTAGAAGCCTTTACGCGCAAGCGTAAAGGCTTTTTTAACTTAATTTTATTAATTCATAAGTTTAATAATACGGAAAAGAATTTTTCACTTAATGGCATAAATCTGTTTGCTTTATGCGGAGTTAATGACTCAAATCTTAAATATCTCAGGACAATTTTTCCTGATACAATCTTTGTTCTTAGAGGTGAAAATTTATTCATCAAATCAAATGACGATATCGGTTTCGATCTGTTGATTAAAATCGTTGATGAGCTGTTAATTCTTACTAAAAGACAAAACACAATTTCAAATGAGGATATAGATTTGATCTGTCATCTTCTCTCCGAAAATAAAAACATAAATGGTGTTTCGAAAAACGGTACGACTTATAAAGATGTAATACTCGTGAATAAAAATGATTCAGTCAAACCTAAAAATGCATCTCAGGTAAATTATTCGAATTCTGTTTTAAACAATGAAATAGTATTCGCTATCGGACCTGCGGGAACAGGTAAAACCTATCTTGCTGTTGCTTTTGCAATCGTTGCGCTCAATAATAAACAGGTCAGTAAAGTTGTTTTGGCAAGACCAGCGGTCGAAGCAGGGGAAAGCCTTGGGTTTCTGCCCGGCGATTTATCTGAAAAAATCGACCCGTATCTGAAACCTTTGTTTGATGCACTTGAAGCCATGCTCCCGTACGAAAAACTTAATATGTTTCTTGAAAAGAACATTATTGAGATTGTTCCGCTTGCTTATATGCGAGGTAGAACTCTTAATGATGCTTTCGTAATTCTCGATGAAGCCCAAAATGCTACTACTATGCAAATGAAAATGTTTCTTACGAGACTGGGTCCTAATTCTAAAGCTATAATCACAGGTGATATAACTCAAATAGACCTTCCAAGAAGAGATCAGTCCGGTCTAATACAGGTGGAAAAAATCCTGAAAGGTATCGATGGAGTAGATTTTATCTATTTTGAAAAGTCTGATGTTGTAAGGCACAGACTCGTAAAAGAGATTATTAATGCTTATGAAAAATTCGTAGAGAAGGATGTCGACAAAAAATGATTTTTTCACTTCTCATTATTGGAAAAATGTACTTATTTCCAATTCAATCTTTAAAACTGTAAGAAATAAGGGAATATGAATAAATTGTCATTGGTTTTCCCTCCTTTCATCAATAATTAATTACTATCTTGTTATTATTTATTAATTCGAAGTACAGAATTAAATATTGGAATTACAAACATTTATTTATTGTTTAAGATATAAATGTTATCTATATTAACAATTATTTTACTTTAA
>JBHELA010000363.1:0-3021 GCA_041859005.1 Ignavibacteria bacterium | reverse complement strand
TCATTTGTAATTTCTCTTCTACCGATATTGAATGCCTCCGGCATTCTTTTCATATATCAGAAATATTAGTGTAACGTAAGTCTACGATCCAGACTTGTTGAAAACCCGCCGTCTTGTTGGGAGGGTCGGGACATCTTCTTTTCGGTCTTTAAAAACAACTTGATTTACTCGAATTTTACTAATGAAATAATAAATAAGGTTCGGAAAAATCAGTGATAATCTGTGTTTATCCGCGCAAATCTGAGTTCTATTATAGCTCTAATTCTTTATCTGTGGAAATCATAATCCATCAGCTCTTTCAGTGTGCTGTTCTTAACAAAAAGTTTTAATTCGTTTTCCATTAAGCGTTCTTTTATCTATTATTTTTTAACGTCAAATAACTTATTTTTAGTGAACAAATAATTTTCATGCAAAAAGATATCAGAAACGCAAGGGACGTTGTCCTTAAAGAAAAGAAAGAGATTCAACTGCTCCTGAACAGGTTCGGCGAGAAAAGGTTTCAGATGAACTTTGCTTCTGCAATTGATTCTATTTATAAATGCAAAGGTAAGGTTGTCATCTCAGGCGTCGGTAAAAGCGGTATCGTTGCGCAGAAGATTGTTGCTACTTTAAATTCTACGGGCACGCACTCTGTATTCCTGCATTCTGCCGACAGCATTCACGGCGACCTTGGAATAGTCGAGAACGGTGACGTAGTTGTGCTGATTTCCAAAAGCGGTGAGTCGGAAGAAATTAAAAATCTTATTCCGTATTTAAAGAATATCAGGACAAAAATTATTCTGATTACAGGAAGCGTTAAGTCTGCTCTCGCTAAATCCGCTGATATTATTATTGATGCATCTGTTAAGGTTGAAGCCTGTCCGCATAACCTTGCTCCGACTTCTTCATCGACCGTTACTCTCATTATAGGCGATGCTCTTGCTGTTGCTCTTTTTCAGAAACGCGGATTCACTAAAGAGGACTTTGCATTCCTGCATCCGGGCGGTGTTCTCGGCAAGAAGCTGCTTCTCAAGGTTGAAGATATTATGGTTAAGGAAAAGAATATTCCCGTAGTTAAAAAGGACGCACGCCTAAAAGATGTTATTTATGAAATTTCTTCCAAACGTCTGGGATGCGCCGTGGTTATGAACAAGAACAGAATAGAAGGTTTCATTACTGACGGAGATATCCGCCGCCTGCTTGAAAATGACGTTGATGTAAGAACGGTTCTCGCTAATGATTTGATGAATAAAAAACCTAAGACTATACAGCGTGAGACGCTCGCTAAGACAGCACTCGAAATGATGGAGAAGAATAAAATCACACAGCTTATCGTTGTTGATAAGTCAAAAAAACTGTCGGGTATACTACATATTCATTCTCTTATTGAACTCGGACTTTGATGCGGATTGTTTATTCATACATATTACTCCTGATTCTCGGGATAGTGCTCTCTTCCTGCGAAAATAAATTCGTTCCGCCAAAAACCGATTTGAATTCTGAAGATATTCCCGAACAGGAAAGCTGGAGTTCATCCGTTGCATTCTCGGATTCCGGGAAGATAAAGGCAATTCTCCGCGCAGGGCATATAATGGCGTTCAGTAAAAAAGGATATACATCAATCGATAGCGGAGCCAAAGTGGATTTCTACAGGGATAAGGTTATTGTTTCAACCCTCACGAGCAGAAGGGGAAAGATTTTAGAGCCCTCAAAGAATATTGAAATATACGACAGCGTCGTGGTGATAAACAATGAAGGCAGTATTCTTAAAACGCAAAAACTTTTCTGGGATAATCAGACTCAAAAGGTCTCCACAGAAGAATACGTTAAGATAAAAACACCGAAGGAGGAAGTCGAAGGTATCGGGTTCATCTCAGACCAGAACCTTAAGAACTATACAATTTTCAAAGTAACCGGAACCTTCAGCGAGTGACGAAATCATTCTTAAATATAATTCTAATCCTTATGTTCTTTGCTGGAATTGCCGCCGCTCAGGACAAGATTGAACTTAAGAAGAGCGATAAACTTTCGGGCAAAACGATTGACGGCAAATCAGTCCGCGAAGCAATCGGCAATGTGCACTTCGTTCAGGGTAACGTTGATGTTTACTGCAACGAAGCAATTCAGTACATAGACGACAACAAAATTGAACTTAAAGGCAATGTAAAGATTTATCAGGATTCGCTTTCACTTTTTACTTCGAAAGCAACCTACCTTGGAAATGAAAAGAAAGCTATATGCGAAGGAAGTGTAACTCTGAAAGATAAAAACGCAACGCTTCGTGCAGACGGCGGAGTATATTTCTTCAACGATGCGAAAGCAATTTTCAAAGGAAATGTTATAATCGTTAATCCCGAGTACAGAATTACATCGAACGAACTAACATATCTTCGCAACACGGAAGATTCTTTTGCAAGAGGTGATGTCATTGTCAACACCGATTCCGCAGTTATAAAAGCTCAGAGCATTGACTTCTTTAAGCGGCAGGGAAAGACTTTTGCAGTTGATAAGGTTAGCATTGAATCAGATTCATCCGTTATTTACTCCGATACACTTACTGACTATTCTATTGAAGATAAAAGCATCGCTTCGGGTAATGTGAAGATTGTTAATCTTTCCAATAACCTTGTCGTCACGGGTGCTTATGCCGAAAACTACGATACTAAAAAGTTTGCCTTCGTTAAAGGAAATGCACGGCTTACGCAGGTTGAAAACGAAATAGATACGTTGTTTATCTATAGCAGTATACTTGAAACTTACAGGAATAAACCCGAACGCTACGTTGCTAAGGAAAATGTTGAGGTTATTCGCGGAACCTTCCTCGCTAAGAGCGATACTGCCGTCTTTGCGCGAACGCTTGACGAAAACAGGGACGAAGTCTCGCTGTTTCCGAGACCTGTCGTCTGGCAGGATAATCTTCAGCTTACTGCTGACTCAGTCTATGCATTAATGGAAAACAAAAAGCTTTCCGAAGTGTTCGCTAAAAAGCTTGAAGGTTATCCGGGAAGCAAAAACTCTTTCATGTTGATTTCCAACAAGGAT
>JBHELA010000168.1:0-8909 GCA_041859005.1 Ignavibacteria bacterium | reverse complement strand
TGAATTCAATCCGCAATTCAGAAGCGTGCAGGTTGATGCATCAACAATTGTCTTTATTACTAAAATAGGCGGTGCAATAGATTTCGATTTATTCAGCAACCGAAATAAAGAAAAGGCATGGCAATCACTTGGTTTTCGTTTTGGTGCTGACGGAATCTGGAAAGGCACACCGGGAGGACCGGAACATGGTTCACCGTTTACGAATATAAACGGCTTAGCAAGATTATCAATCGAAGAGAAAATAATCCGGCTTGATATATTTGCGGGAACAGCACTTCAGTTTGAATCCGGTTCAAGTGCGGGAAAAATTTACTTAAAAGCCGGAGGCGACTTAAAATTTAAACTGACTCCCAATTTAGGATTTATTATTAACGGAGCATTGTGCACAAAATCAACTTACATTGGAGTAGGGGTTTATCTATCTTATCAATAACATAAAACTCCTTCCCAGTATATTTTGGGAAGGAGTGAAAGATAATATTATTTAACCAAGGTCATTCGTTTTGTTTCGGAAAAACTACCTGTCTGTAATCTATAGAAATAAACTCCGCTTGTTAACATCGAGCCGTCGAAAGTTGCTTCGTATGTTCCGGGTTGTAATGCTTCGTTCACGAGTGTTTGAACTTCGCGACCCATTACGTCAAAGACTTTTAATGTTACTGGATTCCCGATAGAAACATTCGGGAACGACAAAGAAGGAGCAACATCGAATCTTATCTTAGTAGTCGGATTAAACGGGTTCGGATAGTTTTGACTTACAGAAAATGATGATGGAAATTCCGTACTGATGTTTTGTACACCGGAAATAATCTCGGAAAGTGGTCGGCGCCATAAGGAATTGCTTGTTCCGGCGTAAATGTAATTATTAGTAAGAAGTATTGAAAAAACATATCCGGGAGCGCTTAATCCCTGATTTATTGCTGCCCAGTTCAAACCGTTATTCGTTGATTGAAAAACCCCAAAACTCAATGTCCCTGCAAAAATATTATTTCCACTTACAGCAAGGGAAAATATAAATTGACTATTCAGTGAGGTTTGTGTCCAACTTGCACTGCTATTTGTGGAGTGATAAACACCAAAACCATCTGTCCCCGCAAAAACATTACTTCCATTCGCAGTAAGGGAATATACAGTTTTATTATTCAAAGCAGTTTGTGTCCAACTCGTGCCGTTATTTGCGGAAAGAAAAACACCATTTGTCTCTGTACCTGCAAAAATATTTGAGCCGCTTACAACAATTGAACGAACAAAAAGACTATTCAAGCCGGATTGAGTCCAGTTTGCACCATTATTTGTTGAAACATAAACACCGAAGCCACCTGTCCCCGCGAAAATATTACCTCCATTCACTGCAAGGGAGTAAATAGTTATGTTATTTAAAGAAGTTTGTGTCCAGTTTGCTCCGTTATTCGAGGAAACATAAACGCCATAGCCCCCAGTTCCTGCAAAAATATTATTTCCACTCACAGCAAGGGAAGAAATATTTTGATTGTTCAGTGCCGTTTGCGCCCAGTTTGTGCCGTTATTTGTGGTGAGATAAACGCCGCTTAAACTTGCCCCAGCATATACATTGTTTCCACTAAATGCAATAGCGTTAACACTTGTACCAACCCCAACTGCCTGAACCCATTGCGCAGTACAATTTTCTATTTTGAAGGAACTATTTGCAATCAAGAATGCAAAAAGAGCTATCGCAAAAATTTTAAAAATGTTTTTCATTTGTTTTCCCTTTAATTTAATTGTTAGAATAAAAACCTGCCCCTTATGCCATTATCTTAATTTTCATATTGTAAATTAAAACAGATTCAACATCAACTAAGTTACAGTATTTAAGCAATAAAAAATCCCGCAATACTTTTCAGTATCGCAGGATTGTTTTGAAATCTTCGGTCTGACAATTGTCAAACATCTTCTTTCCCGAACTCCGGCTACAAACATTCTCCTTCCCTAAAAATCAAGGGAAGGAGTAAGATTTACTATATATTTTCAAATTTTAAATGGATGACCCGGAGGGTACCTCTATCCTGAGTTAAAAATATTATTTTACTTCTACTAAAATTGTTATTATTGGATCATCAACGATATAATTATTTGAGATTAAACAACCTACGGTATGCACAATATACAACTGCCAGCCCTTTTTAGCTGAACTCAGCCATTGCCCCACTAAAGGAACTAATTCGCTGTTTGAATAAGGAATTCCGGATGTCGTCCATTCGCGGACTTCAGGCTGCCTCAATGACATATCAACCGTAACAAATGCAAGTTCCTTTTCGCTGGTTTTATAGCTCAATGATTTCAGCATTTCGGAATTTGAAGGAGGAAAACTGCCATAAATCTTGTTACCTTTTAAATCATGAGACGCAAAGACACGCCATACAATTTTTTCAAGCGCATCATCTTCGCTATAGCCCGGGGTCTTAGTTATAAAATCATTCAGGTAATCAATATACTTCTTACCCTCGGGTAAAATTGCCCTAACGTTAAGCTGTTTGTTGGGTTCGATATAGAAAACTCCGTTTCGATAATCAAACTGTGATTCATCGAATTTATCTATTACAGGATACCCTTTATCAGATACACAAATAGAACCATATCCGAATTTTTCAATATACCGGGGATCCAAATCTGAGGTAACTGATGCAATTGACAAACTTGCTACTACAATCACCACTAATACAATAATAACTTTTTTAAATCGTAACATTCTTCACTCCTTTAATTTAATTTTTTAAAAAACGATATCTGTCTTTCTATTTTATTAAAGTCATTTTACGTGTTTCTGAATATCCTCCCGCATCAAAGCGATAATAATACACTCCGCTTGGAAATTCCGACGCATTCCAGTCAACGGAGTATGTGCCGGGTTGTAATGCTTCATTCACGAGTGTTGCAACTTCTTTGCCGAGCATGTCGAATATTTTTAGAATAACTTCTGAATTCTGACTTCCGGATTCTGACTTCTTAACATCAAACCTTATCTTTGTCGTCGGATTAAACGGGTTTGGGTAATTCTGTGAGAGCGAAAAAGATTTTGGATTTTCTGTCCCGATATTCAATATTTTATTTGGAGAATAATATGTACCAAAAGAGTAAAGCATTGAATAACCGGCAGAATCTTTGTTATAAACGAGCCATACTCTTAAAAAGAAACTCGGTATGAATATTCCATTTCCGAACGTTAGCACCGAAGATTTTGATGAATCCCCGATTGAATAAATGTGGAATGGATTTGAGAATCCCGTTCCTGATGAAATCAGTATTCTTGAACTGTCGGATGTTTTATTTACAACAGCATTTATAAAAGACCAGGCATCAGAAACTACGGGATAACTATAAGGAGCGTAATTATAATATTGTGAAGTCTGTGAAGCAGAAATTAATGATTGAACAAAACGCCATCCACTGCTATAAGTCCAATAAGTTTGATATATTCCCCATTTTCCTGAACGGTTAGATTCGAAAGAAAAGCTTTCCGAGCTTTCAAAAAAACTCATTGTTTTTACGTTTTGGTTATTCCCTGTGTAGGCAAGCGTATCGGGATTCGACCAGCTATACGGATAACCTCCCGAGACTCTGTAATATATTGCAAAGTTGCCGTCAGGCTTTTGCTTTTCATAACATACATAACATTTACCCTCCTGATGGAAGCTCTTAGTCAAAACAGGGTTTCTGCAAGCTGATGTATCAGCTGAAGTTAAATTTTCCTCATAAAGAGTTTGTTTTGATTCGGCATTGAATCTCTTAAAAATAATATCGTTTTCTTTTTGATACACAATTCCAAATAAAGGAAGTGTGGAATTTTCAATATAAATAATGCAGGGCTTATTCTTATTTCCGATGCCTGTATCTACAGGAAACGGCTGAGACCATATACCCTGCTGAAAAGCTGAGCCGTAAATATCCCACCTCCCATTACTGTATGACTGCCAAACTACCATAGCTTTAGAAATACTGCTGAAATTGTATGCTATAGATGGATTTTTATTTATGGTACCATTTTGCGTAAGATAGATTATCGAATCCAGAGGTGAAGACTCTCCCATTTTCAATACACAAATATGACTTGTATTCGCAAACGACCATCGTTCAAACGTAAGAAATTCAAAGTTGTGCCCGTAATTACTTATAAGTTTTGTTGCGAACGAAGGATTTTTGTCAATATATCCGTTTGTAATCCGTGATTCGATATAGACTTGACCCTTAATCTGAAATGAGGCTGAAAAAATTATAATACATAACAAAATTACTTTTTTCATTTTATTTATATTTTTGAATTAATTTCAAAGTTTATTTTATTAAAGTTAATCTTTTTATTTCAATATAATTGTCATTAATCTTTTTAACCGCATAGTGCATGCTCTGTGTGTTCTCTTGTCTATCTGTCATATGATTATAATTTAAGTTTATAAAAAGTGTTGAATAATATGTTATAAACAACAAAAACAAATCAAAACTGACTGCAACTGAGACAACTGCGGAAAACACTGAATATTAATGAGATAGAAATCTAAAAAAGGAAAACCTCTTTATAAACTTAATGATGCGGTGTGCGTTTGGAACATGTACAAAATCATAGAACTCTGTTTACATTCCTCTTATTCCTCTTTTCTAACTTATTCAATTTTTTGAGAAATGTCAATAAATAAATTCAGGGGGAGGGTCTTTTAGAAGGAATCTCGCTTAATCTCATCGTTATAAACCACCTCCTAAATATCATCAAAGAAGCTTAAAGATTAATTGTATAATGAAAGGAAGGATAAATAGAAATATCATTAAAAACTAAATATTATTTCAAATCCAAATTTTCTATATTAGTTAAATTTTAAAATCGCATGACTCTCTGGAATAACGATACTGAAATTCAGTTTTTTAAGGAAGCACTTAAAAATTTTGCTTCACCCGAACAATTATTTTATAAATTGCAGGGAGGATATTATGCTTATGTTCCTAAACGCTCCGGGGCAGAAGGCCAAACATTACAAAGTAGGAATTCCTTAATTGGTCAGTTCACAGAAAAATGGAGCAAAACCCTTTTTGAACCTATAGCAAGAGAGCTTGGTTTATTTGCTGTAAATGGCATTATATGTGATGAACTTAGTTTACCTAGAATGTCTAGTGCAGATTTGGCTTTTTGTACAACGGATTCGGTTTACCAAGTTCCTGAAAACATAAAAATTCTCTTTGAGATAAAAATGAGCATCGTTTCAAATTATAAATATGAAAAGCCTGACAACATTGAGTATATTGGTGATTATAAATCGCATAAAGGGAATCCATCTTTGCTCCGTTCTGATTCTATGCTTAAAGCAATTGGTAAATCAATTAATATTAGAGTCTCTGGGATTTCATCAACAAAAATCCCCATAATCATTCTTGGTAATAGCCCGATTACAGATAGTTATCAGAGAAAAGTAGATTTTCTTAAAACTTCAGGGGTCGTTCAGGGATTTTGGTCATTAAACCCAAACCCTACTGAATCTAACTTTGTAAAAGAAACAATTAAAAAGGGATTTCAAACTATAACCGGCTCAGATAAAATATTTGAACTTTGTAAAGAACTCGTTTCTAATGATATGCATTATTTCTCTTCAATGATTTCGAAAATAGATTTAGGTAAATTAATAAGAATTGCGAGTGAAGAACCCACGGATATTGGTAAGGCAGAAAAATTTTTGAATTTAATTAGGACCTAAAATGAAAATTACAAAAGGTACAACCTCAAGTTCTTTTGGAACAAGCGGAAGAATCAATCACGATAGTTCAAAGTTTTATGATTCTAAATTATATAACAATCTTGAAAAAGTATCATTAGATAATAAGAAGGATAATGAATTGCCTAAAGAATTTATTAATACACTTATAGTCGGTTCTGCTGAAAACATGAAAGAGTTACCGGATAATTCAATTCATTTGATGATTACATCACCTCCTTACAATGTTTCTAAAGAATATGATGAAGACTTGTCATTAGAAGAATATCTAAAATTATTAAGGAATTCTTTTAGAGAGACATATAGAGTTTTAGTAAACGGTGGTCGTGCTTGTATAAATTTGGCAAATTTAGGAAGAAAGCCATATATCCCATTATCAGATTACGTCTCAAAAATAATGCTCGATATTGGATATAACATGCGAGGTGAAATAATTTGGAATAAAGCTGCAAGTGCCAGCCCTTCAACTGCCTGGGGAAGTTGGCTTAGTGCTGCTAACCCGATATTAAGAGATATACATGAATATATTCTCATATTTTCTAAAGGAGATTATAAAAGGGAAAGGCTTGACAAAGAAAACTCAATAACCAAAGAGCAATTCATGGAATGGACAAAATCAATATGGACAATGAACGCCGAAAGCGCAAGACGCATTGGTCATCCTGCCCCATTCCCGGAAGAACTTCCAAACCGTTTAATACAGTTATATTCATTTAAAGGTGATATAATTCTCGACCCATTCATTGGAAGCGGCACAACAGCAGTTTCAGCAATCAAATCCGAACGTAAATTTGTCGGTTATGATATAAATGTGGATTATATAAAATTGGCGCAAAAAAGGATAGAACCTATTTTACATCAGTCAAAAATAAATTTCAAATAAATTTATATATATGAATAAATTTAAGTTTAGAAAAAATATAGACATTGGGAGTTTAATGGCAGAAGAGGATTCTAAATTCTTAGAAGATGGATTTGTAGATTTAGATGATATAGATTTGCTTGCAGATACTGATAACCCCAAATGCATAATACTTGGAAGAACTGGAACAGGTAAAACGGCCATAATTAAAAAGATAGAACAGGTTGAGGCAAAAATATGCATATTAAATCCAGAACAATTATCTTTAAAGTTTTTGAGTAATTCTAACATATTAGATTATTTTAGAAAACTTGGTGTAAACTTAGATTTGTTTTATAAATTACTTTGGAAGCATGTTTTCATTGTAGAATTATTAAAATTACATTTTGATAAAGAGGATATTAGAAACCAAAATTGGATTGACGGTTTATTAGATAAATTTACTAAAAACAAAAAGAAAAAACGAGCAATTAATTATTTACGTGAATGGGAAGATTCTTTTTGGGAACAAACTGAATACAGAATAAAAGAAATTGAAACCGATTTAACTAATAGATTCTCCGAATCAGCAGGGATTTCTGCTGAAATATTTAAAACTAGTGCATGTTATGAACATCTTGAAGAACAGACCAACGAAGAAAAGAAAAAAATTGAAGTTATTCATAAAGCGGAAAAAGTAATAAATGATATTCAAGCCGATGAGATATATGAAATTCTTGAAATAATGAAAGAAGATTTATTCTCAAAGACGAAAGTTAAGCATTTTATTCTGATTGATAATCTTGATAAAGACTGGGTTGACAAAAGGATTGTTTATGATTTAATTAAAAGTTTAATTGTTTCGTTGAATGAAATTAACAAAATACCTCAATGCAAAATTATTATTACAATGCGTGAGAACTTGTTTCAAATTATTGAAGCATTTGGAAAATCAAGAGGATCACAAAGGGAAAAATTTGAATCACTTAATCTTTATTTAAAATGGAACAAAACTGAACTTATAGAATTAATAAATAGACGCTTTGAAATTTTGATGAAGGGTATATATACAAACAATAGTCCAACAGTTGATGATTTATTTCCGGAGAGTAAAGTTAAAAGTAAAGAAAGCGGATTTAATTATATTTTAGATAGGGGATTTTATAGACCTAGAGATGTTATTTCATTTGTTAATATATGTATTCAAAAAGCCGAAGGAAGAGTAGATTTCCCATTAACAATTATTAAAGAAGCTGAATCAGTTTATTCTAAAAAACGATTAGATGCTATAGAAGACGAATGGATTGAAAACTTTGGTGACATAAAACCATTATATAAATTTTTGAGAGGGATAAAAAATGGATTCGAATTAAATGATTTAAACCAAGACTCTATGATTGAATTCACACTATCAGATAACGAAAATCAGTATTCTTATTATACAAAATCAATACGAGATAAATTCTTTATGGATAGCGATCTGAACAGTTTATTATCTTCTATATTAATCATTTTATATAGAGTTGGAATAATTGGAATAAAAATTAATCATTCAGAAAAAATATATTATTCGTTCGACAGCGATAGAACAGTAACTTCATATGATATAACAAGTGAAACTAAATTCTATATTCATAAAACTTTTCATTCGGTTTTGAATATAAAATAGGAATATCACTTTTCCAATATTTCCCTTCATAATTATAAGCGGGATTATGGGAGGTATAGATTCATCTCTTGAACTTCCTTCTCAGGGCAATTATGAATAGAGTCAATATAATGCTTTGAATTGTAATCTCTATTGTTGCTAATGCTCGTGTTGTATCGTTTGTTGGTCTTATGCTTTCTATATCCTTTCTAAACGGTAATGAATTAGATAAAGAATAAAGTAGTGCTTTCTTAAAATATTTCCAAATATCAGCATTAAAATCTGAATTACAGCAATTCATTTTAACAATAGTTTTCTTACTATTGTCAAAATCATTAGCATTAATAATAATATCTAATCCCGATACTAAATATAAACAAGAAAATATTAGCCAAACCGAAAAAAACAACACAAAACTTCTTACATAACTTTCTCCGTAAACGGAAGAAAGTTTATAAAGAAATAATATATATTTCTTAAGACTCCATCTACTAGCAAACATCTTTTGCACTTCAAACTGTCTTTTGTGAAAATTTCCCGCTTCATCATAATCTTTATGGTTATCAAAGTTCATCTCAAACGTTCGATAAATATTATAAATCATTTTATATTTAATAGATATTCTTTTATCTGATTTCTCATCCTTCTTGTCTTTTTCCAATATTAATAATTGTTTTTCATCATACAATATATAGTCATCAAAATT
>JBHELA010000438.1:0-3563 GCA_041859005.1 Ignavibacteria bacterium | reverse complement strand
AAATAGGAATGCATCTGAATTACATTTATAACCAGTCACCGAACCAATATAAACATAGTCATTTAAGTTAGAATTATTTGTATTTTATCAAAAGCTAAATTTAGAATTACAGTTTATTCGTTATTTAATTGCCATTTCCTTCACTATTTTCATCGTCTCAACGCTCACCGTGCAGACTCTCATCAGCAAATCTATCACCTTATCCTTGTAATCCGCAAACTTGTACGTGTTGAATTTCTCTCGTATCGTCGGGTCTTTTGGTTTCTTTTCTTTATACTGGTCAAGTATCCATTCCAGCGCCGAGCGGTTCCCGAGTTTGTATTCCCAGGCTTCTTTTGGGATTCCTGTTATGGATGTCAATTCATCTATTTCAATTGTTCCGTTTTCTTTGTTTGCCGTCAGTTTTGTCTTTACCTTTGGTTTGTATGCAAGCAGTGCATCAGGCTCTTTCACTTCCTCAATTAATTTCTTCTTTTTTTTTAAATGCTCAGCCTTCGTTTCGCTCGTTTTTACCTTTAGTTTGTATGGTTCCGCACTTTCAAAGTTTATGTGCAAATCCATCAGTCTTTTTCCTCTGTCGCACCATTTCTTAAAGTTCTCATAGAACGGTATTCTTGGAAACTCTCGCTTTAAATTAATTTCATATTTTTTCCTATATTCAGGATTGTGAAGCACAGCATATACATAATGGAATATATCTTCCTTCCTTATCTTCTTATCTTTGTAATGATTTTGAAATTGCTCTAATCCCCAGTCTGTAATATTTTCAATACGATTATCATTCGAGTCATAACGATAGAGAGAGATACATTGTGTCTTTTCAAGATAATCAACACCAATTAACTGATTCGTGGCTAAACAAGAAAAAGCTTTTGATGAGCCTACGCCAGAAAACCCAATAATTATGTTTTCGTTTTTCAATTTCAAACCATGAATCTCAAAATGGTTGTTAGTCAATCTATCTGAAAGGTTCTTGTCGGCGTAATAATTAACATTTGTAAATGGTCTATAATGAAAAGATGTAAGATATTCTCTCGTAAATATCAATTTAAGTTTATTCTTGAATTTGTTTTTTAAAGAATCACTCCATTTAATATCCTTCATTTTCTCATCATCAAAATCATTTTCATTATTTAAAACTTTCGAATTATATGATTCAATAAAGTAACTCATTTTATTTAATAGTGTTTTTTCAGAGAAATCGAAAACCCATTCATCTCTGTTTGTAGAGACACCAATTGAAACAAGATTTAGCAAAGATTTATGATTATTGCTTTTGTCATATAATGGTAATAAACCTTCAAGATCATTCTCTGCAAGATTAATCCAATTATGATTCTTGTCAGGTGTAATTGATTGAAACTCAATATTCTTTAACGGATGTGTTTTAAGCCAATCAAGTTTTTCATACTTTGTCCAGAAGTCATCCATAGTTACATATTCAATCTTGCACTTTTGTTCTAGGTTTTCCTTCTTAATTAAAAACATTATCGCAACGCCTGTCTGTATTCCGAAAACGTTATGTGTAGTCCCGGCTATTTTTGGATTTGCACGTACATCACTCTTTGTATCAACTATATATGCGAAATCAAAATCATCCTCAATGGTTTTCCTGAATCCGTCAAAAGTTCTGCTGTCTATAAAACTGCGGTTAGTGATTAATGCAATAACTCCATTCTTATCAAGTCTGTCCATAGCCCAGCGGTAAAAACGTGAATACATATCGTACAGTTTAGTCTTTTGTGCTGTGCTGTTCTTTATATACGTTTCTTTTATTCTTTTATCAATTTCAGGATATTCTCTGTTCTTATTGTTTTCGTTCTCATTCTTCTGATTTGCATTGTAAGGCGGGTTACCGATTATCACGGAAATCTTTCTTTCGTTTTGCTTTTTAATCCTTTCCGTATTTTCGCTCGTAAGGCTGAAAGCATTAGTTTGTTTACCATAGCTCATTGGTAGTGTATTATCCAGAGTATCAACAAAACATATATTCGAGAATTCTTCAAAGTATCCCATCTTTTGCTTATACGTGTATTCAATGTTTAAACTTGCAATGTAATAAGGAAGTATTGCAACCTCATTCGCGTGTATTTCATTCTTGTATTTATAAGCAAGGTCTTGCTTTGGAATTGTGTTCTCAATTATCTCCGAAATAAATGTACCTGTACCCGTCGCTGGGTCGAGTATGTCAACGTTCTTATCGGATAAGGTTTTACCGAAATGTTTATATAACAGATGATTCGTGCTTTCTATCATAAACCTTACAATCTCATTCGGTGTATAGACAACTCCCAGCCTGTCCGCTGCCTTTGGATTATAACTCTTGTAAAAGTTTTCGTATAACACTTTCAGAAATTTCTGCTTTTCGTGATGGTCTGTTATTGCTGCGGCTGTTGAATTTATAGTGTCGTAATAATGTTCAATGCTTCCTAGTAAATTTCTTCTTTCGGAATAAGTGAATAGAATGTCTATAAGTTTTTCAAGTTCAGCGGCAATTGTATTGTGCCTGTGGAAATCAGGGTCATCGAATATCTTGTTAAATATGTCAGAAGTCAGCAAATGCTGAATCATCATCTCACGAACATCGTCAAGTGTGATTTCGGGATTTATTTCTGCTTTGCAAAGTTCTAAAAAAGTATCACGCACTGAAATATAATTCGGATTTGTTTCGCCCACTTCCTCAATCTTTGAACGAAGTCTTTCTATTATAGTCGGAATATCTTCCTTAAACTTTTCAATCGCATCTTCAAACTTGTAAACCGTTTCGCTCTTAAAATTGAAAAACTGTTTTAATATCAAATCCAGATTATCAGCATTGCGGACAGGAACTGACATAACTCGCTCACCCCTCTGAAAAAGAACAGCTGTATTAGTATCCTCAAAAAGAATATTCGTCAGAGGATAACCCTTCTTAATCTTCTTATCTATTTCATCATCAATGTCATCAGCCTCATCCTTGCTTTCCCAAAGCCCCACATCAAGACCCCACAGATTTTTCACTATACCGTCAGGATAAACTTTTAAGCCTTTTGTTCCCATCGTGGATACTTCAGGAATAACCTCGTAATTATTATCTTTTGCGTAATGATTAAGAAGCATCCAAAAGTAATTTCTTACGGCAGTTTCATTCTTGGATTTCCCGTACTGAAGGGCGCGGTCTATACTGTTGTAGTACTGATAAATTAAAGTTCTTGACATAAAATCCTGTAATGAATAAAGTTGTAAAAGTTTATATAATAATCTTTGAAGCGGTGAAGTTTAGATAGTTCAAATTGTTTTCCTGTATCCAATGTGTTTTGTAATCTCAATCGTATAATTATTATTTAGTTGTCAACTCGATATTGATTCTTTTAGACATAAAAAGGTTTACCATCAGAAACACAATCCGTAATAACATTAACTTGAGTGGTTGCGACTACAAACGTTTTTCCTTTGAAGTTTAATGTTGGCATAAGATTTTATCATTTTATTTGTTAATTTAGTTTTTATTATATTCTTAAAAAACTCAAAATATAATCATATAAAATTAAATTGATGTGTTAATTCTTACACCCAATCATTAA
>JBHELA010000275.1:0-3305 GCA_041859005.1 Ignavibacteria bacterium | reverse complement strand
CTTCCTATCCCAATCGCAATTTCCTTAACGCTAAAATACTCTTTCTTAAACTGGTCTTTATAGTGAAGATAGGAAATCACCGAAAGCAACGTGGTGGAAAATGCCATCATTACCCAGAAGTTAAACGGCTTCAAAACGAACATCACAAACCACAAAACACCCGCAAGAACAACGTATAATAAATATTTCAACCTTTAATATTTAATTAGGCATAAAATATTGAATTCATATGCAATAAAAAACCCAACATTATTATTTAAAATCTTGTTGCAAAACCCGTACTTTTATACCCTATCTGTTCTCTTCATTTTTCAGTTGATTTAAACCACGGATAAATAATTTCCTTCATTATTTCCGGAAACTTTTTATTGCCTTTTGAATCGATAAAGAAATGGTTTGCATTGGGGACGATATGAAAGGAAAAATTATTTTTCCTTTTAAGCCTATCCTTTAATCTTGTTACACTTTCAACCGGGATGCTGTAATCATTTTCGCCAACAACAATCAATGTTGGGACTGAAATTTTATCGTATTGAGAATCTATGTCATAATAGAAATAGCTGTTCCAGTATTTATACGAATTCCCAAGATAACTTTTCTCGGTTGTTGGGTTTCCTTTAATATCTTTCAGAAGGCTGTCAAGTTGTTCACCAGTTGAAATCCCCGAGAGAGTAAAATATCCTTTGTAATTATTCTTCTTTTCTTTTTCAAGAATCAAATGGGCTTTTTCGACTCCTGAAAGTCCGCCGTTACCAAGTATAATAAGCCTTTTAACTTTATTATTATTTGCTGTAATTTCAGGAGCAATAACACCGCCCTCACTATCAGCAAAAATCATAATCTCTTTTAATTTTCCTTTGTAAACAGCATCCTCAACAAAATTCAAAACCGATGTTACGTCATTATACCTTCTCTCTCTCGTATCTGTTTGAAAAAATAATAGTGAATCTTCAAAAGAAAATTTCTCAAGGTATAATAAGTCATAGCCGAGTCCTACCGCTTCAATGCCCCATCCAAACCTTCTTGCAATAGATTCTCGGCCGGAGCCCTGAATCATTACCAATAGTTTTTCTGAAGGTTCTGAATTTTCCCTGTGCCCGACATAATATTTTAATGAATCGCCATTTGGTTTAACAAAGACATTTCTTTCGAAGCCAACATTAAAACTTGAAGTGCAACCCGATATTATTACTGTTGATAAAAATATAAAAACTAAATATTTATTCATTATAGTATCAGATTATTTTACCAGCATCATTTTCTTGACTTCAACAAAATTATTCACGGTTAATTTATAAAAATACACCCCGCTGGGAATATCTTTCCCATCAAACATGACCTCGTACTCCCCTGCGTTTAATTTCTGGTTTACAAGTGTTGCAACCTCTCTTCCGGTAACATCAAAAACTGTCAACTTCACGTTTCCTGTCTTTGCTACATAATACTTAATGCTTGTTTGTGGATTGAATGGATTAGGATAGTTCTGCCCTAACCTGTAATCATTTGCCGTTACCCCCGTTTCTCCGGTTCCGACATAAGGTAATGCATGGACATACTTTGTTCTTATTATCGTATCACTTCCGTAAGCATTAGAAACTATTAACTTTACCTGATATATTCCTCCAAACGTATAATGTATGTTTGCAGGATTCTGTACTGTTGATGTACCTGGATTGCCGCCTTCAAAAGTCCATTGCCATGATGTTGGAGCATAAGAAGACTGATCAAAGTAACTTACTTTGTCGATGTTTGCCAGAATATCCCTACCGCTGGAACGAAAATCAGCCGCAGGTTTTCTATTTATAACTGGCTTGTAAGCTGCTATCTCTGTGCCGGAACCCGATGTAATAAAAATCCCGTCTTTGCTGATAGGACATCCGGAATAATAATTGTAAGGAACAGCTAACTGCCATTTTATGGTTTGCAGGTCTGGTGTAAACGCAATATATCTTCCGTTATCGGCTTCCCCCGTTGCTACATAAACCGTAGAATCATATCCTACGCTTACATATACTGCAGGAATATTGGTTGACATTGAATCTATAACTGTTCCTGTATTACCATCTACCCTCATTAATCGTCCGTTTGTTGAACCGTTATTTACATTTGCACAGTAAAGCACGTTATTTGGTCCGAATGATTTTACCAGTACTGCAGGCGACATGCTCCATTTTTGTGTAAACCCGGTTCCATTGTCTGTAAAAGCATGTAATGCCCCTCCGTCTCTTGCTATATATATAGTACCATCAGGACCTATCACCAAATCATTTTCCTGGTCTCCGTCGCCGGGCAAATCTGCGGACTGATATTTCAGTAATCCCGATGTAACGTTAACGGCTATTAATTTTTTCGGTGTTACTATTGACCCCGTCCAGTGATAGTATGTGTTTCCGTTTACAACAAAGCCGCCGTCAGGACCAACTGGAATAGTGTAATTGTACGTCCATTTGGGAACACCCGTAATTCTGTTAAGTCTCTTTCCGAAAATTATCGGGTCGCCGTCCTCAGCAAAACAAATACCTGTATTTCCGGGAAACATATCCGAAGTTACAGACCATTTCACTTTTCCGGAATCTACTGTTAAAGCGTAAAGTTTTGATGTTTTATAGTCGCATGCATAAACCGCCTCCTCTGTAAAACCTACTACGTACATAATGGAAGTGTCAGCAATGGTCTTTTCCCATATCAAGGCACCGTTAGTGAGATTCCTTAATTCAACTTTCCCCCTGTAAGAAGGCGAAAATGTTGTTCTCGCTGTTGCAAACTTATCTCCAAACGTATAAATTGCGTTTCCCCAAACCGAAGAGTTAGTACTGTTAACTGTCCAGTAAGGAGTAGTCGCAGAAACAGGACCGTTCATCTTTGTAAGCCCGTTCTTTTGATTGCTTCCTGCTAGCGTGTACCAGTTCTGAGCTGATACTAACGGCGAAATTAAAGTTATAAATAAAACGAAGTATATTTTTCTCATAATAATTGTATTTTGTTTCTAAAAAATATTGGTTTTTATTAAATTTAGAAATGTTAATCGGAGTTCTGAGAAACTGTGTTTTCGACGAATGTTGATAGAATGAAAATACCGCAGGCATTTGAATATCTGCCTGCGGTTTTTCGTCTATTAAAATTCGTATTTCACACTCAGCATAGGAACAAAGCCAAGTTCAGATTGTTCTTCAACGGAGTTAGTATAATTGTTATAAGAATAACCCAAAACAGTTTTGTTGTTAAGTATGTTTTTTGCCTGCGCTGTAAATACCAGAGATGTTTTTGCATAGTTTATTCTGTAGTTTACAGTAAAATCAAGATAG
>JBHELA010000347.1:0-3249 GCA_041859005.1 Ignavibacteria bacterium | reverse complement strand
AATCAAATTCAGTGGGATGGACGCGATGCTGATGGTGACTATATTGCTAACGGCGTTTATTTCTATCGTGTTGTTTTCAAAGGGTCAACAGAAGCAGTTTCAGATATAAGAAAACTTGTCGTTTTGAAATAATTATTATCAGATGAGCCTCCCCCTGAATGACTGAAGAGTTTAATACTGTAGTCAGTATAGTTCTTCCTACTTACAACAGGGCTTCGTTGCTTGAGAAGTCTGTGAATAGTATTCTTGAACAGTCTTATCAATACTGGGAACTGATTATTATTAATAATGAATCAACTGATTACACGGAAAGGTTAATAAGATCATTCTCAGAAAAGGATAAGAGAATCCGTTATTTTGAAGTTAATAAAAGCCTCCAAGGCGGAATTTCACAATATCTTAATTTTGGAATCCACAATTCCGTGGGAAAGTATATTGCACGAATAGATGATGATGATACTTGGTCCGATAGAGATAAACTTAAAAAACAGGTTGATTTTCTTGATGCTAATCCAAATTATGTTATCTGCGGCGGGGGAGTGATGATGGTGAATTCCGCCGGAAGGGAAATGTATAGATTCTTAAAAAACGAAACTAATGAAGAAATAAGAAGAAAAGCTCTTATGGCATGTCCTTTCGAGCATACTACAATAATGTTTTTAAAGGATGCTGCTATCTCAGTCGGCTTATACAAAAATTATAGAGTCTGTGAAGACTGGGACTTTTTTCTCCGGCTCGGCTTAATAGGAAAGTTCTATAATTTTAATTGTCACTTTGCGAATTATCTTCAATCGGGAGTAAATATCTCATTGAATGACCAGTCACTTGTAGCTAAAACCGAATTGAAAATTATTCGTGAGTACAAAAAGTATTATCCCAATTATTTTGCTGGAATGACAATTCATATAATTCAGTATTTGTATTCATTCTTTCCGGAGATTTTGAAAAACAGGATTCAGTATTTTCTGCGTTATATTAAAAGAAAGTTCCTCTAAATTTCTTGTGCAGGCTTTTTATTAAGCTTTGATGCTATCTGAATATTATTTTCAAAAAGATGTAATACCGTGAGCATAATTATTCTCAGATCCAGCAAAAGAGTTAAATTATTCATATAAAACTCATCATACCTTACTCTGTTAACCGCTGAAACATGGTTTTCACCTTTTACCTGGGCAAGACCAGTAAGCCCGGGCAATATTTTATTTATGCCTTTTTCATTTCGCAATTCGATAACGTCCGAATGATTATAAAGCACAGGTCTCGGTCCCACAAAGCTCATGTTTCCTTTTAATACATTATATATCTGCGGCATCTCGTCAATTCCTGTTTTTCTTAAAAAAGAACCTAACGGTACGAAATAAGAATCCGGATTACTTAATGTGTTAATATCTTGAATAGGAGTATCTGCTCTCATGGTCCTGAATTTTGCCATCATGAAAACGTCGTTGTTTTTCCCAACTCTCTTTGCCCAGTGTATAACAGGTCCCTTCGACGTAAATTTGATTAAAATTCCAATGATAATCATCGGAACGATAAAGACAATCAGTGATATAACCCCGATTATAATATCTAGTATTCTTTTTGTTTTGCCGTATCCGTAAGTTGTGTTCAAATCTAGTTAACAGAATGTTTTAATTTTTTTGCTATCGTTTTATACCATAATCCCGGTTGAATTAAAAAGTTTGTAGAAAGAAAACACTCCTGTGTGCAAAAGCATTTTGCTTCCTGTATATTATTCCTTATGTTTACAGCACGATCAGAATTCCACAGTTTTTCGAAATTAAAATTAAAATCCCTAAGGTTTCCAAAACTTCTGTCGAGCATTTCGCAAGGATAAACTGACCCGTCACCATAAACAACACCTCCTATTGAACCTGCTGAACATCCTCCGCCCTCATACTTACCTTCAAGTATCTCTCGAATCACATCCCTTCTAACTGAATTTTTTGCACTAATCCATTTCGCCGTTAAATGTCCGCTGTGGCCATTGTACGAACCATCCTTTATTCTGCAGTCTATTATTTCCTGAGTTTTATAATAGTTTTTATAATCGATAATCCCTGCGTTTTCGTCTCGCGTTTTACCTCTTGTAATATTTACCATCCACTCACCGTTTCCATGTACTTCTTTAACTATATCAGATATTCTTTCAATCTCAAATTGGTTTTCGGCTGAAACTGTAGTTATTACTCCAACGTCGAAATAGGAATATTTCTTTTTGATTTTATTCAATTCCTTTATTGTATTAACTGCATTCCGGAAAGTTCCTTTTCTGTTCCTTATCTTGTCATGTGTTTCCTCGGTACCGTCGAGCGATACATCTACCCTGAAAGGTATATCTTTATTTTGTGAGAGTATCTTACTTACTTTCATCACTATTGCATCCGTATCAAATCCTGAGGTGGGTATCTGATATCTTACCACCTTTTTCTTCTTTGTGAACAGGTTTACTATTTCGGTAATGTCATCACGCATAAATGCCTCACCGCCCGTAATGCTGAGAAATAAAAGCTTGTTCACGCTTCCGGATATCCGGTCAATCTCATCAAAAGAAAGCTCTTTTGATTTCAAATATTTACTCTTCCACTCTTCGTTGAACCAGCAATGATTACACTTTGTCCAGCATTTATCCGAGACAAATAGAATCAGGTAAGGCGGTGTTTTTAAAATCTCTGAAAGTACGTTTGTCAGTATTTTATAAGCCTTTTCTCTCATTATAGTATTTTGTGTACTCCCTACAAGTAAAGAATTTTACGTCGTTAAACGATTTCATAAATTGTATCAGTTCGATGTTAGCTCTGTATCTGTCCATGCTTTTTTTGCTGTAAAATTTATGCAGTGAATACCTGCTTCTTTCCCCTCCTGTGTTGTTGTTCTTTATGCAGCCTGTGTACTCCGAAAATTCATAAGTATGAAAGAGATAAACAATGGGCTTGCCCGTTTGTCTCGATTCCAAGTGAAATAATTTAAACAGACTTTTCATAAATCCAAGTCCTGCAATATAAAGAACTCCGGAAATAAATGGCAGTATAAAACTGCTCAGGGGAATTTCAAGCAGTTTTAAGTTTCCTCTGCTGTATGGATTATCTTCTGAAGGATGATAAGGCATTCTCGGAGCTGTCAGCCATCTTATATCACCTCCTTTTGAATTCATTAAGTCCAGTCTTTGCGGACACACGGAAGATTCCGTTGCATAACCTTCTTCAGCGAGTATCTTCTGAAGCACCGATGATGTTGACATCCACGGTC
>JBHELA010000382.1:0-3712 GCA_041859005.1 Ignavibacteria bacterium | reverse complement strand
GAAATTCAGGTTCTCATACAGAAGATTATCGCCAAACGCTTTCTTCACATTAACTGCATCAATTACTTTATTCCCGAGTCTTGGTCCGTTAGGGATATAAATTTCAAGCTTTTCTTCTTTCTGTTTTGTATCTTCATTCAGGAGTTTATCGTAAGCCTGCAGACGTGCTTTTGACTTTGCGTGACGTGCTTTTGGGGACATATGTACCCATTCAAGTTCGCGTTCGAGAGTTTTGCGTCTTTTACTTTCGGACTTTTGTTCCATTTCGAGGCGTTTAGCTTTCTGCTCGAGCCAGGAAGAATAATTACCTTCCCATGGAATGCCTTCGCCTCGGTCGAGTTCAAGAATCCAGCCTGCAACATTATCGAGGAAGTAGCGGTCGTGAGTAACGGCAATAACGGTACCTTTATACTTCTGGAGATGAAGTTCAAGCCACTGGACAGATTCGGCGTCGAGGTGGTTTGTAGGTTCATCGAGGAGGAGAATATCGGGTTCCATAAGGAGCAATCTGCAAAGGGCAACGCGTCTTCTTTCGCCTCCGCTTAGGTTTTCAATAAGAGAGTCTTCATCGGGGCATTGCAGAGCATCCATAGCACGTGTCAGCTTGGCTTCGAGCTCCCATCCGTTTTTATGCTCAATAAGTTCTGTGAGTTCTCCCTGACGCTCAATAAGTGTGGTCATTTCGTCATCCGACATAGGTTCAGCAAACTTATTATTAACCTCTTCGTATTCTTTAAGAATATCAACAATTTCCTGAACTCCTTCCTGGACGATTTCTTTGACAGTCTTAGTATTATCGAGTTCGGGTTCCTGCGGAAGGAAACCTATAGAATATTCTTTAGTGAAATGAACCTCGCCTTCAAAGCTTTGTTCAATACCGGCAATAATCTTAAGGAGAGTCGATTTACCCGAGCCGTTAAGTCCGATTACACCAATTTTAGCGCCATAAAAGAATGACAGATAGATATTTTTTAAGACGGTTTTATGAGGAGGGAAAGTTTTAGTGACTCCCACCATAGAGAATATTATTTTATTATCAGCCATATAAATTAAAAGTTTGAATTAGTTTTAAAGAATACAAAAGAAGAGAAATATAGAATAGAAACTAAAAGAAATAAGTAGGACGAAAAAGAGTTTAATCTAAATCGTCCAAAAGTCCTTTCAAGAAGTTTCTAAGTTCGTAAAGATCTTTTTTCAGCTCTTTTCCGGAAGCGGAATCAATATCATCAGTATCAGCAGAAACATTGCTAAAAAGGCTTAATTCCCTGGACTGACTATTAACAAACGACTGAGGTTTACTTTTAGGAAGGGAATCAGAAAATTTGGGAGAACCCTTTGCAGCAACTGATTCTTCCTTAAAGTTATAGTTCTTTAACAGTTTTTTTGCGCCTTCGATAGTATATTTTTCTTCTTTTAAGAGTCTTTTAATGTAGAGAATGAGCTTAATATCTTTATTAGTGTAAATGCGATTACCCGCGAGATTCTTAGCAGGTTTTAACAGCTCAAATTCAGTTTCCCAATATCTTAGAACATATTGTTCAAGATCAGTAATTTTACCTACTTCACTGATGGAATAGTAAAGTTTTTTCATGGTGAACTTATCTTTCATTGACAGATTACTTTGCTTCATATATGTAAGATATTAACAAATTATAAATAAAGCAATACCACTTTAAGTATTACTTCCGAAATAAGGGCTATTTACTATATAAACAGGGAAATATAGGAAAAGATTAAAATTGCATTTTAAAAGAAAGCAGTATTTATTATGTTAATAGGATTAACAATGAATCTAAATAAATCAAATTATTATGAAATATATTAAATCTATATTAATATTATTAGCAGTAGTGCTGTTTACTTCCTGCTCACAATCACCAACAACTGTCTTTTTAAACGGAAAAATTTACTCACTGGATAATAATAACTCCCAGTTTGAGGCAATGGCAGTAAGAGATGGAAAGATAGTAGAGACCGGAACGAGTGCTGAAATTAAAGATAAGTATAAATCTGACGAAGCAATAGACCTTGGAGGAAAGACAGTATTACCGGGCTTTATTGATATGGAGGGTTCAATAGTTGAGTTTGCAAAGAATCTCGGCTTCATAAATTTTTCAAATGCAAAATCTATTGCTGAAGTTCAAAAGATTGTAGAAGAAAATGCGAAGAAAAGAAATGATGGAAGCTGGATTGTTGGTTATGCTTTGAATGAATTAAATTTCACTGAAGATGAGCTTGTAGCCATAGATAAAAGTATACTCGATAAGGCAGCGCCTAATCATCATGTATATATAGTAAATATAACGGGTGATATGGTCTGGGCAAACAGCAAGCTTTTGCAGTTTCTACAAATAACTAACTTAACTCCAAATCCAAAGGACGGTGAGATTGAGAAAAATGAAAAAGGCGAGCTTACAGGACTTCTTTTTGATGCCGCAGTCAACATAGTAAAAGAAAAATCACCGGAGATATCAAAAGATGACCTTAGCAATCTACTCCAATCAGCATCAAAGGAAGTAACAAAGTACGGAATAACAGAAATTCACGACAGAACAATAAACAGCGGTTCGATTGACTTATTCAAACAACTAATTGATAGTAATAAATTTTACGTTAAAATTTACGGTGTATTAAGTGTCGGGGATGAAACATTTGAGGAATATTTAAAGAGGGGAATCCTTGTTGATTACAAGGACATGCTGACAGTACGTTCGGTATCTATTGATTATGACGGTGCTCTAAACCTTCAGGCAGCGTCTATGAAAGATTCTTACAAAAAGGAAATAAGAAGCACTTATCAGTATGCTACCGACGAGGAAGTAGAAAGTAATTTTAGGAAAGCGATTGAAAAGGAATTTCAGTTTTGCATTAAGTCTGTTGGAGACAAGGCAGTTCATAATAATCTGAATATCATAGAAAAAGTCTTGAATGAAAAAAAGCCAAAGGATGCGAGAACGATACTAGAGTACACAGAGTTTGTACAGCCATCGGATATAAGCAGGTTTGGAACTCTTGGTGTTATACCTTCAATAAGACCTGAAGTGACCATTGATAACCTTGTAACAATAGGAGAATACCTGCCTGAATCAAATGGTAACAATCTTGGAATGTGGAATTCATTGCTTCAAAGTTCAAAATATATAACAGCAGGTACAAATTTCCCTTATAGCGCTTATATAAGTCCGATTGCACTTATACACTTACTTGTAAACAGGCAACAACTTGATACATCATTAAGCAGCATTCCGAATATGAATCAGAAACTTTCTGTACTTGATGCTGTTAAGGCTTTCACTGTTTATGCAGCTTATGCAGGTTTTGAAGAAAAGACAAAAGGAACATTACAAAAGGGAAAATATGCAGACTTTGTTGTGTTGTCAGATGATATTTTTACGTATGACCCGAAGAAGATAAAAGACATACAGGTCCTAAAAACAGTAATAAACGGAAAAACAGTTTTCAGCAAATAATAATGTCTGAGCAAAAGCTAAAATCCTTGCTTGAAATACTAAATTATTCATCAGGTTATTTAAATGACAATAGCATAGAGAATCCGAGGCTTAATGCAGAATTAATGTTAGCTGATATAATGAACTGCAAAAGGCTCCAACTTTATCTTGATTTTGAGAAACCACTCAGCAGCGCTGAGAAAGAAAAACTCAAAGGATACTTGAGGCGCAGGGTTCAAAGAGAACCGCTTCAGTATATACTC
>JBHELA010000345.1:0-5117 GCA_041859005.1 Ignavibacteria bacterium | reverse complement strand
TCTTGGTAAAGCCAGCGGTAAAGTTGGAGATCTCGTGTTTAGAATCGTTGATGGGAAAGTATTTATAGCATCTCATATCGGCACAAACAAAATCAGTAAGTCTCTTGAATGCGTAAATAATCGTAAGCGGTTTTCTGCTGTCTTGAATTTCGCTTCTGCTGTGAACAAAATACCCGATCTTAAAATCATTTGGAATAAGTCGCGGAAAGCGGCTAAGAGTGGTTATAATAGAATTATAAGTGTAAATACTAAACTAGTTCAGGATAATAAGATTTCCAAACAGAATATTATTACACCAGATGGATTCGGTTTATTCAACTTGAATGCAGTTCTTGCAACTCAAAATGCTGTTGTCAGCTTTTCCTTATCAGATGATTCTATTATTCATTCAGGTAAGAAATTTAATGCGTGTTTGGTAATAACATTGTCAAATCCGGTCAGTAAATTAAATAAAGCATCACTTTCTCTCGGTACAGTAGTATCTGATGTAATTGCTGATACTACAGTGTCTGAAGTTTCGTTTCCTCTCAAAAATCAGAAAAAAGTTATTGAAAAATATGGGAAGGCAGTATTGTTTTTTGCACTCTCCAATACAGAACAAAATAAACCTTTATGTTCTGAATCTTTCGCATTCGAATTTAACTTAAAGAAATAAAACTGTTTTAAGTAGGGTGTAAACTTAAATATTGCTGTGGCAAGTGAATGGTCGGGATGACTGGACTCGAACCAGCGGCCCCCTCGTCCCAAGCGAGGTGCGCTACCAACTGCGCCACATCCCGATTTTTATAATAACCTTCAATATAATCATTTCAGGAACAAAAATAAGTAGAAAACATACAAATCCTATAAAAACATTTGTTTACTCCAAAACAAATTAAATTAGATCCCGAATGTCTTCTTCCGCTGTTTTTGATTAATATAAAAACCCTTTTCCTTGATGTGCTCAATGATTTCCTTGTAATATCTGCCTTTTTCAAGGACCTTGCTGTTGCCGAGTATTATCAATTGCTTGCTGCCTCGGGATATCGAAACAAGCAGTTTTCTGTCTATTCCTTCGGTGTTAAACGATTCAAGGTTTTTAAGCTGATATGAGTTATGGACAGAAAACGAGTTAATTATAATGTCGCGTTCCGAACCTTGAAATCGTTCTACCGTATCAATATTAACTGCTTCTCTGATATTCTTATCTTTAATCTGTTTTCTTATTAAAGCAATCTGTGCACGCCAGGGAGTTACTACTCCAACCGTCCTTTCACTAAATTCTTTTCCATAAACTCTCTTTATGGTTTCTAAAATTATGCTCGCAACAACTGCCTCACTAAAATTTATTTTCGATGCTTTTTCATAATCACTATCGATGAATATTAATCTTGATGAAGATAAAAGCTTTTCAATCTCATCCTCAGATTTTGTATTAAAGATTGTAAATTTAGAATCCTGCTTTTCACTTCCCGTCATTAGCTTATAAAAATATAGCCCGTTAATTAAAGCCGAGATATCTTTGTGTAACCTGTAATGTGTTTGCAGCATACCATAAGCATTATCCCATTTCTTTTCTTTGCATCTTAGATAAAGTCTTTCGAAAAGTGATTGGCTGAAGTTCCTTATTCCTGCATTGTTCAGGTCGATATCTTTTACTTCGCATGATTCGCTGCTTTGGGTGATTACTGCTGGCAGCTGGTTCTGATCGCCTATCATTATGAACTTCTTGAAATTGCATAGTATGCCAGCAATCGTATAATCAGTAAGCTGAGAAGCCTCGTCAACAATAACTGTATCAAGGTCAGCTATTTCTTTAAGGTCGTACATCTTTCCGTAGAATGAAGATACAGTTGAAACATACACATCCTTCTCCGAAATGATTTCCTTTATTTCATCAAGATTCCTGACAGAAAATGAAGAATTTATATCGTAGCTTTCTGAGATCGATTTGCCGCCAATCTTAAGGAAGTTAATGTTGTTATCATTCAGCTTGTTGCAAATCTCTTCAACAGCTCTGTTTGTGTATGCAAGTATAACTATCTTTTTATCAAGTGGCTTGTATAATTGCACAAGATTTCTCACTATGTATATTAGTGCTGTAGATGTTTTACCGGAACCCGGAGGTCCTTGAAGAAGAAAGTAGTCTTTTGCACATATTGCTTTTCTTATATTGTCATTCTGATCATCGCTTAGATTCTCATCTTTTATATAGTGAATATTCTCGAACTGTGGTTCCCTTATACCAAGCATCAGTTCTTTTCTTACAGCGGGTGCTCTAAGAAAATCATACAGTGACTGTATCGTTCCCCATATATTAGATTCAACTATATCATGTTCTATAACCCATAGACTGCCGGGAGAATAGTAGCTTAGATCAAGTTGTTTGTTATGAAGTTCTACAACAACAGAATGGCTGCTTATGGATTTAATCTTTCCCCTGAATAATTCTGTACTTAATGGATTTGGTTCATCATTCGTTTTCTTGTATATAATTATGAAGTCACCATCCCTGAAGTTATGTTCGCTTAAGCCATGAAGTGTAAATTCTATTGTATCATCAATATCATTATATTTAATCAGCTTAAGATTATTAATAATGTTATAATCCTTTTCTTTTTCCTCTATTGTATCGAGCCAGAGAGAAGAGAAACCATTTCGGCTGTAATCAGAGAAACGATTGCTACCGATTTTTGAAGAGATGAATTCCCGCAAAGCAAATGCCAGATTGTAACGATAGTATTTTGATTCAATGATACTTGCTTCCTTTAATAGAATAGAGAATTCTATGATATCATTCTTACTGAATACAGGAGTTACTCCAATGTCAGCATGTAGAAATTTATAAAGTATATCAAATGTATTTCCCTGAAGCTTGAAAATTTCGGAGACGATACTGTTTCGTATGGATAAAACCCTTTTCTCATCATTAGGGCTTATTGAAACAACTCGAAAAGGAGATTGCTTTGCCGAAGAATAAAGAACGGATGTAGTTCCTTTCCTGTCATTCCCAAAAGTTGATTTCATCAGAAGGTTGTAACAAACAAGCTGCATCTTGTTGTTCGGCCAAATATTATTGTTAGCAGGCGGTTTACCGCTCTTTAATTCAAAAACATTCTTATGATCTGCATTCTTTTCAGGAATAATTAGTGCATCAAGTCTCCCGCTTATCCCGTAAATGGGTGAAAGAAATGACGGTTCGATTTTTATCTGACTGTGTTTACGTTCCTTAAATATTTTTAAAAGATTAGGATAATGAACACTCAGTACTTCGCTGATTATATTGTTTATTCCTTCGGTTCCTATTGCACATGCTTTCAATGGACTATCCTTGATAAGCTCCAGTAAAGCTTTAGCAGGGTTTATATCCGCATTTAAAATAAGCTTGTCCATAAGTCCATTTACTAATGTCCCCTTGAATGCTCCTTCGCCTATTATAGATGGAATTAGTTTTCTTACTAAGAATATATTCGGGTTGGAAGAAAAACCGGAAAAACATTCTGCAATTTCAGATGCTTCAATAAGAAAATCAGGTTCAATTATTATTTGCGATGTGCTTATCGATGTGTATAAATGTTTTTCTTTGATGTATGATTTAATGTTAAGTATCCTCAGTGTCTGATATCGCCTTAGAATTTTATGCAGTTTCTTAAAGTCATCAAAATGAAAACTGTAAATCCTTAGTGAAAAACGAAAATTTTCGTCTATGCTCTCGCATAGCACCGAAAAATGTTCCTTACCGGCATCTTCTGTATTAATAGAGGATATATCTAAAACAACACATTTAATTGATTTCAAATATTCATCATCTGATTCAATCTCTTTCGGTCTAATAACAGGGGAGTGCTTTTCAACAATTAATTGTAGAGTGTCAGGAATAGGTGTATCAGATAATTCGAAAGTTAATAACGAAAGTTCACTAACAAATGCAAGTAAATCACTTTTATTAAATTCAATTTTCTTGTTAATTACTCTGAAAATGAAGTTTCTTAATCTGCTGATTTTGTCGCAAACGGATTGCTCAAGTTCATGAACTGTTATAACATATTCAATTCGTGCCTGCACACTATAGAAAGATACTTCCTCTTTACTCGTTAGTTCTGCAAAGATACGTTTAAATGTTCTTTTTAAGGCAATAACCTTATCAAAAAGCAGTGATTTATCATTAACAACAGAATATATTTCTTCATAAATGTTTAGTGATATGTCATCGGATAATAAGTTCATTATGTTAAATCTGTAACCGTTTAGTGGGTGATCTTTGAAACAAAATAATCTATCGGATTAGAAAATGAAAGTGCAAATATTTTATATCAAATGTTCCTTTTATCATATAAATATTAGTATAATTAAGCTAAATTTAAAGATATTCAAATCATATGATTGAGAAAATTAATAATATTAAGGCCGAAGTTATTGAACAAGATAAGCTAATATTCGATGTTGACTCACTTGAGAGATTCAGATTGAAGTATTTAAGCAGGAAAGGATTGCTTAACGATCTTTTTGAAGATTTCAAAAATGTGGATAAGGAATTAAAAGGTGTAGTCGGAAAAGCATTAAATGAATTAAAGATACTTTCCCAGAAAGTTTTTGATGAAAAACAAGAGTTAATAAAAGATTCTGCATCGAAGCACGAAAGTACAATAGATTATACTCTACCTGGCAGAACTTTCAATCTTGGTTCAAAGCATCTAATTTCTCAGGCTTTAGAAGATATTAGCAATATTTTTAAAAGTATTGGTTTTAAAGTTGCGGAAGGTTTTGAAATAGAAGATGAGTATCATAATTTTGATGCTTTGAATACTCCTGATTATCATCCCTCAAGGGACATGCAAGATACTTTTTATCTGAAAAGTGAGGGAAAAGACAAAAGATATTTGCTCAGAACTCATACATCACCTGCACAGGTTCATATTATGAAATCACAGAAACCTCCCGTTAGAGTTATTATCCCGGGGAAATGTTACAGAAATGAAGCTATTAGTGCAAGATCTCTATCTATGTTTCATCAGATCGAAGGATTATATGTTGACAGGAATGTCACATTTAGAGAACTTAAAGGTACACTTGATTTCTTTGCGAAGGAATTTTTTGGTAAAGATTTAAAGACACGGCTAAGACCAAGTTACTTTCCG
>JBHELA010000271.1:0-5001 GCA_041859005.1 Ignavibacteria bacterium | reverse complement strand
CGCTGTTAGCCCGGCATTAGTATCGAATAACTTCCTTCCTATCAGGAAAATGATGTAAGTATTTATAGTTCCTATAACAAGTGAAGCCGCACGGATAAAAAACTCACTCTGAAATGTCAGGTTTAGAGTGAACAATTGAATAAAGAATCCTACCATCGGGGGATGGTCGAAATGGCTTAGAGAGGGATACAATGCATAAGCCCAGTAATTAACCTCATCATTGCTCAAATCTATATTTGCAGCAATCAGGCTTCTTACGAGAAAAGATGCTATAAGGAGTAAAAATATCTTATTTCTTTCTGAGTTATGGGTCACTTTTTTGAATAACAGTAAAATATACAGCATAATTAATAAAAGAAATATAAAACATGAGGTAAAATGCAGGTTTACCTGATTCAAACTGTGATTGTTTGAAAATAAGAGTCTTAGCTAAATAAGAGCTTGTATTTTACCATATTTAAGCAAAAATAAGGACTAACTGCACACCAGGAAGACTGAATTTGAACTGAGTTTGGAGTGGAAGTGAACCGGGTTTGGATTAGGATTTAAATTAAAGGATTGTTATTACAAGATTTTACAAATCTATAGCTTTTTGTAAATGATAAAAATTAATCAAGTATTAAGTTATAATTATAACAAAAAGAACGTAAATAAAGTTACATAAAATCTGAAATGGAGTAAAGTCAGAATAAGCGGTTTCGTGATTATTTTTATGTATAAATTAAAAGATACTACAGGTAGAAAAATCTGCAGAAAAGCGGGTATTTTAATAAATTCATTGACTTGTTATTCTTTCATAAAATAGGTAAAATTGATGTTTACTCAAAATTTAATTGCAAAAATGAAAAGCCAAAAAACATTATTTTTATTGCTTATAGTAACTATTATATCATCTGTTTTTATAGCGACAGGATGTAATAACAAAAAGAACAAAGCTGTAGTAGCTGACATTGGCAGTGAAAAGATTTTAATGTATCAATTTGAAGACCAGTTCCTGAAGTCAATAGGAAACAATCTTGACTCAGCTAAAAAGACATCTTTGGAACAAAGGAAAGAGTTTCTTGATTTAATGATAAAATTAAAACTTAAAGTACTTGATGCAACAGAAAAAGGGTATTTGAACAGTGCAGAAATAAAAGCAGACCTTGAGTCATACAAAAAGAATTATTTATCAGCATTCCTGATTGACAAGAAAGTAACAGACCCATACATAAAGGATTTATATGAAAGAAAGAAATTTGAAATAAGGGCATCGCATATTCTAATAAATTTACCACAGACAGCCACTCCCGAAGATTCAGTAAAAGCATATGAGAAAGCCAAGACAGTTATAGAAAAACTGAAGAGCGGAACGGCTTTTTCTGAAGTTGCAAAAGAGTTTTCAGAAGACCCGTCAGCAAAAAGCAACGGCGGTGATTTATATTATTTCACAGGCGGTATGACAGTTCCGGAATTTGAAGAAGCAGTATATAAGCTGAGTCCCGGTGATTATACAAAGGAACCCATCAGAACGATGTTTGGACTTCACATAGTGCAAGTAACAGACAAGAAAAAGAGAAGCGACGGAATCAAAGCATCGCACATATTAATACAGGATCAGAGAGACAGTGCAGGCACGATACTCGACTCTGCATCATCATTAAAGAAAGTAAACGAAGTATATGCAAGAATTAAAGGCGGTGAAGATTTCAGCAAAGTAGCAACTGAAGTTTCACAAGATCCCGGCTCAGCATCAAAAGGCGGTGACCTTGGTTTCTTTGACAGAAGAAGAATGGTTCAGCCATTTGACAGTGCGGCTTTTTTACTTAAAGTAAACGAGGTATCATCACCAGTAAGAACGCCTTACGGCTGGCATATTATCAAAGTAACTGAAATAAAAGAATATCCTGAATTCGATAAAGCAAAGGAAAATCTTAAAAACGAGTTTAAGAGAAGTATGCAGTATAAGATGGAATACGACAAATACGTTGCAAAGGCTCTTAAAGATTACAAACTTGAGTTTGACAAGGGAGGAATAGCAATGTTCTACACGTTGGTTGATTCAAGCAAAGTAATATCCATGATGAATTTAGACAGCATATTTGCAGCAACTGATAAGAGCACCAAGCTTGCAAATTACAACGGCGGTTCTGTAACTCTTCAGGATTTCCTACAGTATTTACAGGTAAACAGAGAATACTCATCAACAAATTTAGGAAATGCAACATTAACAAAGATAATAAACGAGGTTGCGGCAAGTCCTGTATTATTCATTGTTGCACAGAAAGAAAATATAGAAAAAGATGATGATTATCTTGAACTGATGAACGAATACACAGCTGGACTCCTCAGGGAAAAGGTTGACCTTGAAGAAATATCGAGCAAGATAAAGATAACAGATGAAGACATCAGCACATACTACAATACTAATATCGCAGCATACAAGATAAAAGACGGCGATACTGAAAGAACAAGAACAGTGGATGAAGTAAAAGCTGAGATAACAAACACATTAAGACAGGATAAATTTGCACAGACTGAGAAAGCATACATTGACGCACTGAAACAGAAATATCCGGTTAAGGTTTACGAAGAAGAATTAAAAAAAGCTTTTAAAGAATAAACAAGTTTGATTATTAAAATATTTAAAATAATATTACTGCCGCTTTTCTTTCTGGCAGCATTTAACGTATATGCACAGAAAGAAGGCGACAGAATTATTGCTATTGTAGGCAACGATGTAATACTTGAATCTGACCTGCAATATCAGATGCAGATGTATGCGAGACAGAACAATCTTACAGCAATGAATCCCGCAATTGCACAGCAGATATTCCAGCAGATGATAACCGACAAGATAATTCTTGCGAAGGCAGAACAGGACAGCATTGAGGTTAAAGATGAAGAAGTAAACAGAGAGCTTGAGTACAGGCTGAAATCACTCATACAGCAGGTTGGTTCGGAAGACCGGATACAGGAAATATACGGAATGCCACTGGTAAAGATAAGACTTACTCTTAAAGAGGATCTCATCAAAAAAATGATGAGTGACAAATTAAAGAGGAAGAAATTCACAAGCCAGGTAAAGGTTACGGATAAAGAAGTAAGAGAATTTTACAACGATTACAAAGACTCTTTACCGCCTGCACCGGAAGAATTCGAGCTGAGTCACATTTTCAAATCAAGGAAGCTGACCGAACAAGAAAAACAATTATCGAAAGAAACTGCGCTGATGATTCTCGACAGTATAAAAGCAGGTGCTGACTTTTCAGAACTCGCAAAAAGGAATTCAGACGATAAGGGTTCAGCTGTAAACGGCGGTGACCTCGGATTTGCGAAGAAAGGTATATTTGTAAAAGAGTTTGAGGAGGCACTTTACAGTCTTGATTTAAATGAAGTCTCTGATGTTGTTGAAACCGAATTCGGATATCACATAATAAAGCTGACAGAGAAAAAAGGCGACCAGTTAAGGGCGCAGCATATACTTGTATCCTTCAAGAAGCTTGAATCCTCGGATTTCGAGACGATAGCACTTTTAAACAGCATTAAGGATAGTATAAATTCAGGCAAGTTCACGTTTGAAGAAGGTGCAAAAAGATATTCCGAAGACAAAGAAACAAACCAAAGCGGCGGTTACATTGGATTTGTACCTGTTGAAAAACTTGACAGCAACTATGTAGAAGAAATCAGATTGCTTAACACGAACGAAATAAGCAAACCGATCAGAGTAGGAGATGACATGAATTACGGATATGAATTGCTGAAAGTTACCGGCAAGAATGAACCGCATAAGCTGACACTCGAAACAGATTTTGAAAGGATAAAGAAATACGCAGCAGTTTTAAAAGAGAATAAAAACTATGAAGACTGGATTGAAGAACTTAAAAAGTCTATTTATGTTGACATAAAGTTTTAGACGATGAATATCTTCTCGGGAAGTATATTAGATTATTTATCGTTAATACTTTTTGCAGTTATATCTATTGGTTTAAGTCTTTTTCTATACTATAAAAACGAGCTTCCCAAGATTACAAAAGCGATACTGATAACATTAAGAGCAGTATCGCTTTTTTTAATGCTCTCTCTGCTACTTAATCCTTTCATCGAATATTTTAAAAGTGCATCGGAAAAACCCCCGAATATAATATTGATAGATAAAAGCTTTAGTACGGGTATCGGGAACAATGATACTGCGATTCTGAATTCCGTAAAGGACATTACCGGGGGCAGTGATGATTTTAAACTGTACACTTTCGGAAGCAGACTTATACAGGAAGTAACAGAATCTGCAAACGATTCGACAGTTAACAACAAATACTCCACAAATCTTGCTTATTCTTTTGATGATATAAGAGACCTGAATTTCGAGAAGATAAACTCGATAAGTATTGTATCAGACGGATTAGTAAATGAAGGAAACAATTTACTTCAGGCTGCGAGAAATTTGAAAGCCCCTATTCATTATAAGCTTTCGGGAGATACGGCACAAAGAAAGGATTTAGTGCTGAACCGTGTATTGTACAACAAGAGACAGTTTGTTAACAGTACGGCAAAAATATTTGCAGAAATAAGCTCTTACAACACAGATAAAGAAATTAAGATTAATTTATATGAGAATGATTCAAAAATAAAGACGAATTCTGTTTTAGTCAGCAGCACAAAGAATGAATATGAAACTGCATTCGACGTTTCATCGCCGATAGCCGGTATTAAGAAATACAGACTCGAAATTGAACAGGAATCCGGCGAAGTAACTGAAATAAACAACAGAGAAATCTTCTACATTAATTATGTTGATAACACGGTAAGAATGCTTGTAATTGCAGGAGGACCGAGTTACGACTTATCCGCACTCAAGCAGACATTGAACAGGTCAGAAAACATAAAGTATGATACACGTGTGCAAAAGAGCGCATCTGAGTATTACGAAGGTGCTTTACCGAAGTTCAGCGATTATGATATAATCACGCTAATCGGGATTCCTAATAATTTTACGAGCAAAGAATCAACAGATTTAATTAT
>JBHELA010000182.1:0-4655 GCA_041859005.1 Ignavibacteria bacterium | reverse complement strand
CTCATTCATATAATCATAAACTTCCCATTGGTTTAAAGCAAAATCATGCTTCTCATTCCTCTCAGCAAAAACACCAAGCCAGTATAAACTTTCAAGTGTTCTTACACTCGTTGTCCCTATTGCAGCTTTCTTTTTATGAATGCTCTTCAGCAGATTCTCGAGAAAACTTTTTCGTACAGTGAAAATTTCTTTGTGCATTCTGTGTTCATAAACGTCATTAGTTTTCATTGGTTTAAAGGTTCCTGCACCAACATTTAATGTAATAAAATCAAAAAAGATGTCTTTATCATTAAGGCTTTTTAGTACTTCTTTGGTAAAGTGCAGACCTGCCGTCGGGGCTGCTACTGAGCCTTCTGTATCCGCAAAAACTGTTTGATATCTTTCCCTGTCTGATATTTCAGCTTTTCTTTTAATGTACGGCGGCAGGGGAGTAGTGCCTGCATTGCTCATAACTTCTGAAAAACTGTATCCCCCATCCCAGAAAAACTTTATGCTAAAACCTTCTTTATTTACCCCGGTCTTTTCTGCAAAAAGCTTTATTGTTATGTTATCAACGGTGAAATCCTTTTCGAGTATTTCATCCCTCCACTTGCTGGCGTTGCCGACCATGCAGTTCCAGTTGGATTCATCAGAGCATTCAAACGCTTTCTCAATTCCTTTGCCGATCGGTTCTAAACAGAAAATCTCTATCTTCGCACCGGTTGCCTTTTTAAAGAAAATTCTCGCATTTATTACTTTTGTGTTGTTGAATATCAGAAAAGAATCATTTGGTAAGCATTGATCAATATAACTGAAAGTTTTCTCAGATATTATTCCTTTGTCATAAACTAATAGTTTTGATGCTGACCTGTCCGGTAAAGGTTTTTGAGCTATCCTGTCTTCGGGAAGTTCATAATTGTATTCTTCAATATTTATTCTATTGTTCAATTAAATCCGGTTGAATTGGGAATTCATTCCGTAAATCTCTTTGTTTATATTTAATTTACATATTTTTTCAAGATTAAACGGAAGCACCGCTGTCCAGTTTTCGTCATTTACAACTCCGGGAAAGTTAATCCTGAAAGACCTTTCTTCTGCTATTCTTAAAAAATTTTCATCAAGAGATAAGTATTCCTGCAATAACTGAATACAAAATATTGAATCTGTCCCGCAAACGAAATTAAGTATTTTCTTTATGAAATCTGTGGTTACTTTTCCGTTTTCTCTGAATAAATTCATTTCCTCTTGTGTGCTAAAAACTCTTTTAATAAATTTATCTTTCTCTCCATAGCTTTCATCATAAAGAATTGCTATATCCCAGCTATTTTCAAGAGGTAATCCGATAATCTCCAGAAATTTTTCTCTTGTATCAATTTCCTGCTTCCAGTTTAACCTGTTGTAATGTGAATTCTCAACGTCAAATAACTTGGTTTTTAGTTCCTTAATTTGCTCAGAGTTAAATCCCTTATTCTTTAGAAGTCTTTCAAAAAGCAATCCGTCAATAGTTCCTGCTTCATTATGCCACCATTCTATTAATGATGAAGAGTCATGTGTCGAGACAGTAGCTGCTGTCAGCCAGCGGAATTTGTCTTTTGGTATGAAATCATTCGCATTCTTTATCCATCTCTGCACATCCATTCCTGGTATTCCATATTCCCACAGAACACGTGCTGAACATTCAGGTACTGTACCGAGGTCTTCTGCACATGGTAACAGATTTGATTCTAAAATTATCGAATCAAGAATTTTCTTTCCTGTCTCTTCCCATACACTTACATCTTCCGGAGAAAACTTGCCGTTCAGCCCTCCTGTTTCTTCAGATTGCATTTTATCAATAGTCCACACTCTGAAAAACCCTACGAAATGGTCTATTCGGTACATATCGTAAAAATTTTCAGCATATCTTAGTTTATCTGTGAAATATTTATGGTTATCGCTTTCTAAAGCTACACGGTTGTAAGGCGGCATACCCCATCTTTGTCCGTTAGCAAAATACATATCAGGGGGAGCGCCTGATTGTAGGTTCAGTTCAAAGTAATTTCCTCTCGACCAGACATCGCAGCTGTCGCGGCTCACTAGGTATGGTATATCGCCCATTATAAAGATACTATTTTCTGCCGCGTATTTTTTCGCCCCCTTCAGTTGCTCATACAATTGCCACTGTACCCAGTAATGAAACCTTATTCTCTCAAAGTTTTCACTCTCAAATGCTCTTATACAGTTTTCATCTTTTTCCCTGAATTGTTCTGTCCAGTTTTCCCATGATTCACTACCGTTAATGTGTTTCAGTACCTTGTATATTGCATAATCTTTTAGCCAATATTGATTGTCTTCAATGAAATTATCAAACCTCCTTATTCCTTTTGTATAAGAACGTTTGTAAATTCGCCATAAAAGTTCTATCTTATTCTGCTTGATTGCATAATCAACTTTATTGCTTGTATTGCTGAATTTTTTCCTTAGCTCTCTGATGTCTTTTTTGAACGGAGAGATGTTAACTTCCTTAAGTGATTGCAAGGATAAATACATAGGGTCAAGAGCAAATGAGGATACACAATTGTAAGGAGCAAAATCAAATCCCGTATCATTAAGTGGTAATAACTGAAGTATTGTATTGCCTGTTTGATTACACCATTGCACTATTAATTTAATATCAGGTATCTCGCCAACACCTATACTTCTCCTTGATTTCACGGAAAATAACGGAACCGCAACTCCTGCCCTTTTTCTAATACCAATTTTTTCCCATTTTTCAGCAGTTTTGCTTTCTTTTAAAAAACTATATTCTGTCATTTAATTTCTGTTCCGATTTTCAAATATATTTCTTTTCCGTTTTTGCATTCAGGTCTGTTGCTTTTTGCTTTTTCAAGCTCATCGAGGAACTCTTCAAGTAATGAAATTCCTGAAATTCTTTCACCTAACTCAATTGCACGATTTGCGAATTCCAAAACCTTTATTGATTCTATTCCTGAAATGTCTGAAAAAAACCATCCGCAGCTCGTAAACATAAGCATTGCATGTTTTTGCATCTCAAGTAATTCAATCGCTCTTTCTGTTTCTGTTTTACTTAATTTCTTTACTGAGTGTTCAGCAAAAAACTCTTTTCTGCTTTCATTTAATAATATATTTATATAATCATTTCTCGCGCTCCATACATTCTTGAAATATTTCTTTCCTTCTAATTCGTATAATACTCCGAGTTTGCCGTTAAGATGATTGAAAGCATTTCTTAAATGCCTTCTCCATCTTTGATTCCAGTTCTCGTGGCCGCCTGTATGGCAACCGCAGTTCCTTTTCCAGCGTCCTACACCATGAATACAGCTCCATGAGGTACCCTCTCCTCTGTTTCCTTCATTGAGCATTACTTCGTATTCGGGTTCATGAAGTGCGAGATACTCCCCGTAGTTTACTACTTTGTATCCGCATGTTTCGGCGTATTCAGAAAGCAAAAATGCTATTGTCCTTTCCGTAAAATGTTTGTGATGACCGAATGTTTCCCCGTCAACAGCCATTGATATAAGCTGATCGTCTTTAAAATTATTCATCTTTGCAGAATCAATTTTTTCCTTTAGTCTTTTCGAATCAAACACAACATCATCAAAAGCAAGACTTTTGGAAAGTGCTCCGTCATAGAAGAATATATCTATGTATCCGAATTGTTTTCTTGAAAAATATCTGTATGGAATCTTAGTGTTGATTCTGCCTCCGATAACTTCTTCCCAGTTAGACGTCCCTATCTTTTTTATCTTTTCTGCTTGCGACGGGTCGAGTATTGTAAACTTTATTCCTTCCTCAATCAGTACTTCCATCGATGCGTTGTTGCAGGCAGTCTCTGAAAGCCACATTCCTTCGGGTTTCCTTCCGAATCTATGCTCGAAATCCTTTATTCCCCATTTCACCTGCGTAGTTTTATCACGCTTGTTTGCCAATGGAAGAATGATATGATTATAAACCTGTGCGATTGCATTGCCGTGTCCGTTGTGAGCAGCAATGCTTTTCTTATCAGCTTCAAGAATCTTTGCGTATGTATTCGGATGTTTAGTTTCAATCCAGCTTAAAAGTGTCGGACCAAAATTGAAATTAAGATATTCGTAGTTGTTAACTCTTCTTAAAACTTTTCCCGTTTCATCAACAATCACTGCTTCAGTGTTTGGCTTGTAGCACTCCTGAAAAATTCTTTCGTTCCAGTCGTGAAACGGTGCCGCAGAAGGCTGCTGCTCGATTTCATTCGTCCAGGGATTTTCCCTCGGCGGCTGATAAAAATGTCCGTGTATACAAAGATATAATTTCATTATTTAATCCCTTTCATACACATATACATTCGCTCCAAGTGGCGGTAAATTTACCCTTACAGAGTTTTCCCAGTTGAACCTTCTTTCTTTTACAGAGTGAACGCCGCCGCTGTTTCCAACTCCGCTTCCTCCGTATACGAGTGCATCCGTGTTTAGAATTTCTCTGTAGTAACCCTCGAAAGGAACTCCTATCACGTAATTTTCTCTGACTACAGGTGTAAAATTAAAAGTGAACATTACAATTTGCTTTCCGTCCTTTGACTTCCGGATAAATGCAATAACTGAGTTCTCCCAGTCAGATAAATCAAGCCATTCAAATCCTTCATTCTTGAAATCAATGTCACTTAAGGCTCTGTAATTTTTATAAAGTGAATTAAGGTCTTT